>JAHQVM010000011.1 GCA_019634365.1 Flavobacteriaceae bacterium
AAATCACGTCTTCCCGCAGTGTCAACCACAATATTAGTAATCTTATACTTTTCGAGGATTGCATATAATTCATTGGCAATCGCATCATCATTAAACCAATCGGTATGGCGAAACTCAACCGCTACTCGTACATCGTTGGGCACAGCTTCAAAAAAAGGAATTAAACGGTCCATATTCTTCGGACCAAAATTACTATGCATTTGAACAAACATCATTTCCAACTTTTCCTTCAAATTCGATGCATTCAATAGGTATTCGTTCCAATATCCTTCAAAATCATTGAGTCTTTTCCAATGGCTCACACCCTGATGCACTTTTGGGAAAAACCGAAAATTTGGTGGGGTCTTATCATACCAACCTGCAAAGGTTTCTGCTGGGAATATTCGATAAAAGGTTGCATTCAATTCAATCGAATTGAATTGGGTACCATAGTATTGCAATTCATCCTTGGTGCCTCTCGGATAAAACCCTTTGAGGTCGGCCCGGTTCCATTTGGCACATCCCACATAAATATTGGGTGTGTCTACCTTCTCAAATTTAGACAAAAAAGTAGCTGTTTCCGGGTGATCGGGCGGTAATTTGAAATCAATAATTTCTGGGTTGTCAACCTTTCCGAATTTCATCAGATATCTTTTGAGTAAAGATATTCAAAATACACATGAAAATTTTTGAAAAAAAGCGGTTTATATTGTAACAAATCATACCTTATAACAGTCTAACCCTTATCATCAAACATCAAGAATATTCATGAAAACTCTTAAACTCTTATTTGTTCTTTGTGCTCTAGTGGCATTTGCACCAACTTCTCAAGCCCAAACAGCCGAAGAAATAATCGACAATTTTTTTGAAAATACCGGCGGAATTGACGCCTGGAAGAACATTAAAAACATGAAAGCAACAGGAGTTGCATCCTTCGGCCCACAAAAGTATCCCTTTACACTTTATACGGTGCTCGACGGAAGAATGGCAGCAGAAGTTGATCTTCAAGGAACCAAGTTTATCCCACAGGCATTTGATGGGGAGCAGTTTTGGTCTACCAATTTCCAAACCATGGAAGCAGAAGCTGCAGACGCCGAAACCTCAAAAAACTTTAAAGCCAATGAGGCCAAGGATTTCCCAGATCCATTTTTGGATTACAAAAGCAAGGGTTACTCCATCTCATTAGAAGGAAAAGAAACCATTGAAGGAACCGAAACCTTTAAAATCAAATTGACCAAAAACAAGATTGTGGTCGATGGTGTAGAAGAAGAGCATTCTGTAATGTATTACTTCGATACCGAAACTTTTGTACCTATTGTATCTGAAGAAGCTGCAACCAGTGGCCCACAAAAAGGAACCATTAGCCAAACCGTGTATAGTGAATACCTAGAAGCTGGAGATATTTTCTACCCGTACACTATAGACGTTAAGGTGAATGGGCAAGTGATGCAGTCTATTAAAACTACGGAAATCGAGTTCAATGCCGAACTCGATGAGTCCATTTTCCAAATGCCGGAGAAAGCTACTCCCGCTGCAGGAACCAAAAACTAAAACCAATTACTTCAATAAATCCTCTGCTTGCAGGGGATTTTTTTACATTCAAAAAAACACCAATTATGAAAAAGGCTATCTTTATTTTAAGCGCCTTGCTGATCTTGCCATTAACCATGACAGCACAGGAAATTGCCCTTAAGGGTAAAGAGCTCTTCGGGGATATGAATGCCCGACACATAGGTCCTGCTTTAATGAGTGGACGAATCAACGACATGGAAATGCATCCTACCAACACCCGAATCATATATGCCGGTACCGCAGGCGGAGGGGTTTGGAGAAGTGTCGATGGTGGAGCTACCTTCTCTCCTATTTTCGATGAACACCCTCAATCTATCGGGGTGGTAACCTTGGATCCCAAAGATCCAGATAACACCATTTGGGTAGGAACTGGAGAAACCTGGACGCGAAACTCTGTTTCCATTGGAGACGGGCTCTACCGATCTACCGATGGAGGAACCAATTGGGTGGAAATCCCTGGTTTCGAGAATAGTGAACGCATCGCTTCTGTTGTGATTAACCCGAACAACACCAAAGAAGTGTATGTAGGAGTACTTGGCGCCCTATGGAGCGATAGTGAAGACCGCGGGGTGTATAAAACGACCGATGGCGGTACAACCTGGAACAAGATTTTATACATAGGGCCTTCCACCGGAGCCGCCGATGTCATCATGGATCCCGAAAACTCTAGTATTCTATATGCATCTATGTGGGAATTTAGAAGAAGTGGATGGGGATTCGAATCCGGAGGTGCAACCAGCGCCTTGTATAAATCGACCGATGGCGGTGCCAACTGGAATAAAATCCACAATGGATTCCCTTCAGGGAATTTGGGAAGAATAGCCGTAGCTGTTGCCCCCAGTGACAATTCTATATTATACGCTGTTTTGGAAACCGAGGATAAATCGAAAAATGGACTTTGGAAATCCGAAAATGCAGGACAAAGTTGGACCCACTTAAATAATGACTTCGGACTCGTAGTTCGTCCTTTTTATTTCTCAAGGATTACCATCGATCCAAAGGATCCCAATGTGATTGTAAAAGGAGGTCTTAGCGGATCCATAAGCCGTGATGGTGGAAAAACATTTAAGGACCTAGGAAATATGCATAGCGATATCCATGATATTACATTTCACATCAATGACAGCGATATTATGTACTGTGGTACCGATGGCGGGGTATATCGATCATGGAATGGCGGTACTACTTTCGAAATTGTGGAAAACCTTCCCCTATCACAATTCTACCACATTAGCGTGGACAATGAGGAGCCTTATAATGTATATGGAGGGTTACAGGACAATGGATCTTGGTACGGACCGTCTTCTTCCCCCGGAGGTGTGAATGCCCGAGATTGGAATAGTGTTGGATTTGGAGACGGATTTAGAGTGCTGAAACACCCTACAAAGAATATTATTTATTCAGAAATGCAAGGAGCACAAAATGTTTGGCGCTACGATGCAGATTTGCATAAGACCAAAACCATACAGCCGTTGCAAGAAAAAGGAAAAGCTAAATTGCGATGGAATTGGAATGCGCCCATGGCAGTGAGTAACCACGCTCCAGATCGATTCTATATGGGGAGTCAATTTGTTCATCGAAGTAACGACATGGGAGACTCTTGGGAAATTATCTCTCCCGATCTAACAACCAATAATCCCAGTAAACAGAACCAAGAAGATTCTGGTGGGTTATCCATGGACAATAGTGGTGCAGAAAACCATACAACCATATTCACCATTGCAGAATCTCCATTGGATCAAAATATTCTTTGGGTAGGAACCGATGATGGTAATGTACAGGTTACGCGTGATGGTGGAAAAAACTGGGAGAATGTAACCGCTAACCTAACTGGCATTCCTGCCAATACGTGGGTGTATCATATTGAAGCCAGCGTGCATGGAAAAGGAACTGCCTATGCGGTGTTCGATGGGCATACCAGTGGGGATTTTAAGCCGTATGCTTTAAAAACAACCGATTTCGGGAAAACGTGGACCAATATTATTTCCGAAGATGTTCCAGAACCGGCTTTCGTCAGAAACATTCAAGAGGACTATGAAAACGAAAACCTCCTGTTTTTAGGAACTGAAATGGGATTGTATGTTTCTATAAACGGTGGAAAGAACTGGTCACAATTCACGAACAATATGCCGCCTGTAGCCGTGCATTTTGTGGATTTGCAGAAGAAAACGAACGATGTTGTCATGGGAACACATGGCCGAGGAGTTATTATCCTAGACGATATTAGCCCGCTGCGCGAGTTAAGTCAGGAGGTTTTGGCAAAAGATGTTCATTTCTTCCAAAACGAACCTTTCATCATGAAAGAAAGCAGTGGCTTTGCCGGAAGTTTTGGTGCCGAAACCCAGTTTGTTGGGCAGAACAAAACCAATGCTGCCCGCATTATCTACTACCTTAAAAAGCGACATACCTTTGGTAAAATGAATCTGGAAATTCAAGATATGGACGGAAATACCATTACCACGATCCCACCAGGAAAATCCAAAGGAATTAATGTTGTTACTTGGGGATTCAATGGTAATACTCCAAAAATGGCTAAAGGAAAGACAGTGGCCCCGGGAGGTTTTACAACACCAAGAGTTCCTTCGGGTAAATACAAGATAATTCTCACCAAAGGGAAGAAAACCTATGAGCATATTATTGAAACGGTGTACGATGAGACTTCCTTAACCACTTTGGCAGAAAGAAAGGAACAGGAGAAGTATACCAAGGACCTTTTCGATATGTCACAGGATTTGGCCTATATGGTTCATGAGTTGTCAGAAACCCAAAAGACAGCTCAAATGGTCGTAGAAAACCACCCTAAGGGCAAGAAGACAGCTCAAAAGCTTTACGACACCTTAGAGGAACTCAGAAAGGATTTGGTAATTACCACCGGAGACAATTATGTGGCCTCTGCCGAGCCGGAACTTCGTGAGCGCATGGGAACACTCTACTCCAGTGTTGCGACCAGTTACGACAGAATTTCTCAGGCCAGAAAAGACAACTACGCACTCATCGCCGATGAGTTTAATGCTGCCAAATCGCGTTTTACTAAGATCATGGACAAGGAAGGTAAAAAATTCAAGTCCTTTTTAGAGAAAAATGAGCTTGCCATGCCTGCTATTAAACCCAAAGAAGACTTTCTTAAAAAATAAATTAGTGTAAGGATTATGAAAAAGGCCCCTCCTTTCAAGGAATCGGGGCCTTTTTTTATGGATTTGGGTTGTTAAAAAGACGTTCATAACTCCTATTGCACTATGGTCTTCGAAGTCACTTAATTCCTACTTTTAATAAAACAATCTCATTATGGAAGATAGAGATCGTGTCCTAGTAGGACTGCGCCCACAAATTCCCAATGCCCAAATACTTCCGGGCATGACCCCCGAAGAGACTTTTCAAAACCAAACCCTTCGTCCCATTGTAAAGCTGCAAAACGATTTGCTCATTGCCGTTTTTAGGAATTACGTACGGAAACATAAAAATGTTTTCTACGATCTTTCGGTGGAGAAGCGATTGGATTACATTGAAAATGCGATTCACAAAGACATGAAATTCCGAAATTCATTAAAAGGGATCATCATTGGTCAATTTACAGTTGAAGAATACCTCGCTTATACCGAGAATTCCTCAGCCTTGAATAAACGGATGATGAATATCGTTAAGGAACGGCTAAAGGGGAACCTCCAACTTATGGAATACGCCCACGTTTCCTAGTCCAATAGGGAAACTCCGTTAAGATCTGTAGTAAGCACTTCGCTCATATAATCGAAGAATGGACGAAGTAGCTTAAAGTGATGCAGTACGTTGTCGGCAAAATCGGCAGAGAGCACCTCTTTGTCGGTAAAACTATGGGTGACAAAGAAGTTCTTCAATCGAATAAGGTCAATGTTAGGGTCATCTTTAGAAAATCCTTTAGGAGCTGTTTTTACAGGATCCCAGGTATCGAATTTACCTCCGAAGGCTTTGGCAAATTCCGGTTCGGCCAAGATCTTACGAATTTCACTGGAATCCATTTGAAATTCTTGTCGGATTCTCAACAAATCCGGTGATTCAGGATTGAAAAATCCACCGGCCATACCTGATTGTCCCGGTTGAATGCGAAGGTAATAGCCTCCCCTTCTATGGGCACCCGCACGACTAAAACTAACACTTCTGTGCACATTATAAGGGGTTTTATCCTTACTGAAACGGATATCACGATTGATACGGAATACCTTTACCTTTTCAATTTGGTCATCTACATTCAAGCCCGCTTCTACATCTGCATAAAAAGCCTTGAGTACTTTTTCATTGGCTTGGTATTGCTTTTTATTTTCCTGCATCCAATCTTTATGGTTGTTCTTTTCAAGGTCTTTCAAGAAACTCAGGACTTCTTTGGGTAAGGCACTCATATGGCGTAAAAATTTAGAAGCATCAAGGTACGAAAAACAATCAATTTAAAGTTGTACGTGCTGCAATATCAATCCGCTGGCCGGAACAATTCTCTCCAGTTTTATTTCAACTCCATCCGCAATGCTTTTCTCTATATCCGAAAGGGTTCGTTTGCCTTCTCCCACATCGAATAAAGCACCCATCATTAAACGTATTTGGTGTCTTTTAAACCCCTTTCCCTTAACACGGTACAAGTAACTTGTTTTTGGAAAGAAATTGGCCGAAAACACATCATTAAGAACAATTTCGCTTTGGGAAATAGAAACGACAGTTTTGGTTTCGGGTGTGGGTTTATAGGTATAATTCCTAAAGTCGTGAGTCCCTTCAAAAAGAGTGGCTGCCTCTTTCATGAGTGCTATATCCAAATTTTCAAAAACAGTGTACATAAAAGGTGCAGCAAAGGGATGGGCTTTCTCACCAAACGAAAAAAGATAGTTATATTCCTTTTCTATGGGCGCTTCAATAATGTTGAATGACTCATCAACTTCCGCTATTTCCAAAGCACGTATGTCCTGTGGTAAATTGCGATTAAAAAGTGGAAGGAATGCATCGGGATCAATCGGTGTATCATCCAAGAAAAGTTCAACGTATTGCATTTGTGCAGATACTTTGGCATCGGTCCTTCCTGCTGCTAATATTTTAAAGTTAGCATGTTCCAGAACATATTGAAGCGTTCGTGAAACCATGCGTTCCAAAGTGAGTACATCGGGTTGCTTTTGCCAACCATGATAACGGAATCCAAGGAACTGTAATTTAATGAGATAGAAGTAGCGTTTCCGGAACATTGCACAAAAATATCTATATTTATTGAGTACAACCTTAAACCAAATTAAAAATGACAACAACTAACAAACCCAATGTGCTGTTTTGGGTCATTGGTGTATTAGCACTCCTTTGGAACCTCATGGGAGTATTTCAATTTGCACTATCGAATTTTATGAAAGATGCCATGGCAGATAGCTACACGGCAGAACAATTAGAGTTGGTAAACGGACTTCCTTCCTGGTATAATATTGTTTTTGGAGTGGCCGTTTTCGGTGGAGTTCTCGGATGTATCTTTATGCTAATGCGTAAAAAATTAGCAGTGACGCTATTTCTATTATCATTGCTTGCCGTTATCATACAGATGGGATATTGGGTATTTGCAACAGATGTGATGGATGTCATGGGAGTCGGTTCAGTTATCATGCCAATTGTGGTGGTAATCATTGCACTGTTCCTGTATATGTACAGTAAGAATGCAGTGAAAAAAGGATGGCTCGCTTAAACTTTTTAATATTGAAGAAAGAGGCCCATAGAAATATGGGCTTTTTTTGTTTCTTTAGGGTCAAAATAACGCTGCAAATCAAATAAGAATTTCTTGAGAAAGAGTTTTCCATTCGATCCTTCCTTAAAACACCATTTGTTCATTGCTTTGGGATTGGCATTGTGGATTTTCGCCTTTTTATATTTTACAGAACCTTTGGATGTGAATGAATTTGGCGATGTCGAAAAACTAATCTATTTACCCTTTTACGGTCTGGGGGGTGCTCTAGCATACCTATCCATAATGCCCATGCAACGATGGATTTGGAACAAAAATAACCAACAATGGTTCCTAAAAAGTGAAGTACTGTTCCTTTTGGCCTTTATACTATGGGCTTTGATCGTAACAAGAAGTGTCTACTTGTACGTGGTCATGGTCAACGAACCCAATCCTTACACGCTCGATTATTACCTCTTACACATTTTTCTACCTTCTATTTCCATCTTGTTGCCCATTGTGGTTATAGGTAGATGGGGCTTCGGAAAGTATCGTGAAAAGAAGATGGAAGATCAAAAAATAGAAATTAAGGGCGAGGGTACCTATGAAGGATTGCGATTACTTCTGAACGATTTGGTTTCTATCAAAGCAGATGATAATTATGTGGAAGTTACCTATCTCAACAACGGGGAACTAAAAAAGCAACTTATCCGCAATCGATTATCGAAAGTTGCCGAATCCTTTCCGGATTTACTGCAAACCCATCGATCCCATTTGGTAAATCCATATCATTTCAAGCAATGGAAAAATACTTCAGGCAAATTGAGCATGGTGCTCCATTCTGAAATTGAAGTCCCGGTTTCACGAAGTTTTACCACCCCCGTAAAACAGGCTATTCAACTCGCCACAAAATAGCTGCATTTTACCCCAAAGCCTTTTATTTACTGTGCTTAACAAGGATAAGCGAATAGTTTTGTCGTAAATAAAAAATGTACGACGATATGAAAACATTCATCCTTACACTGGCAACAGTATTCACGATCACTACACTAGTTTGCCAAGAAGAAAAGCCGGAGGTATTTATTATTGGAACCATGCACGATGTCCCGAAAATCGTAAAGCATGCCTACCGTCCCTTGCTCAAAATTGCCATACAATATGAACCAGATGCTATCTATACCGAACACAATCGCCCCACAGACTCTTTGAGTCTCGTTCACGATGAAAGCTCCTTCTTTTTACCGTATGCCGATAGTATCTCCAAAATTTTTACGGAAGATGTCTTGAGAACCAAAACATTGCTTGCCAAAGAAATCAAGGCAATGACGAGTCAAGATTATCAATATTTAAAGCATTTTTATGCGATCCAAAAAGACAAAGCCAATTGGGATTACTACCGTTACCTGGAAAATCATGGACTTAAAGGCAGCAAAAAACCCTTACGCCATGAAAATGGTGATCTCACCGCTAAGCTGGGAATCGCCATGAACATGAACTACATTTTCTCGATGGATTATCAACATGGCGCCCCCGAATATGACAAATTGTGGAAGCAATGCATTCGCCAAAGTAGGAAAGATGGTGAGATCGATCTTTTGCTGAAACACAACAAAAGGGATTATAGAAAGCACATTATCCCAGCATTATTCGGAAATCTGGGGCGTTACTCGAACAAACGAAAATCCATAGAACGATACCAAGTGAGCAACCGATTCGAGTTCCGGAAAACACCTTACGAGCCCTGTACAAAAGCGGGGTTGGTGTGGGACAAAAGGAATGCCGGCATGGCTTGGAACATCGGTAGCCAAGTACAATCATTAGGACATAAACGCGCCGTAGTCATTGTGGGTGCGGGACACGTATTGGGTATAAAAGCTGAACTGGAAAAACAATTCCCTAACATTCAGGTTAGCATACTCGATGAAAAATAATCCCCTTATCCTACTTATGCTTCTGTGGTATCCTTATCGTATTTATGCCGTGACCGCAAGGTTTTTTCAACATCGCGCAAATGGAATCCCTTTGCTTGCAACAATACCATGAAATGAAACATGAGATCGGCACTTTCACTAAGGAAATTGAGGTCATTGGTATCCATGGCCTCAATGACCACTTCCACAGCTTCCTCACCTACCTTCTGTGCCACTTTGTTCACCCCTTTCTTGAAAAGGGAAGCTACATAGCTATTTACGCGTTCTGGATTGTTCTTGCGTTCTTCAATGACATCTTCCAAATAAGAGAAGAAACCAAAATGGGAACGATTGCGCTCATTCCAACATGTATCGGAGCCCGAGTGACAAACAGGTCCTGTTGGCTTAGCCGTAATAAGTAGTGCATCATTATCGCAATCGATTTTAATGGATTTTACTTCCATAAAATTACCTGACTCCTCTCCCTTTGTCCAAAGTCTGCCTTTACTCCTACTAAAAAAAGTAACATTACCTGTCTCCTGGGTTCGCGCAAGTGCTTCTTCATTCATAAAACCAAGCATGAGTACACTCTTTGTGATTTCATCCTGTACTACGGTAGGCACAAGGCCGTCTTGGTACTTTGTATAATTGATTTCCATAAGGTTTGTATTTTAAATTCGAACGGGAATGCCCTGTTCTTTCAAGTTTTGTTTTAGTTCTACTATTTCGATTTCTTTAAAATGAAAGACACTTGCTGCCAAGGCCGCATCGGACTTTCCTTGTAAAAAGGTATTTGCAAAGTGGTCCATGGTTCCAGCACCACCAGAGGCGATTACGGGAATATTGACTAGTTCATTCAGTTTGGCCAGGGCTTCATTGGCAAAACCATTTTTTGTTCCATCGTGATCCATCGACGTGAAAAGAATTTCACCAGCACCTCGTTTTTCAACCTCTTTGGCCCAGTCCCATAGGGATATTTCAGTGGGGACCTTCCCTCCTACCAGGTGGACTTTCCAATCATCATCCACTTGCTTAGCATCGATAGCAATGACAATACATTGAGATCCAAATTGTGCTACCAATTCATTAATTAGATCAGGTCTTTTCACGGCTGCAGAGTTAACCGAAACCTTGTCTGCACCGTTCCGTAATAAAATGGTTACGTCCTCCACCTTTGAAATTCCACCGCCAACGGTAAAGGGAATATCCAATTGTTCGGCAATCCGCTTTACCAATTCTGCCAGTGTTTTTCGTCGCTCTTCCGTAGCAGAGATGTCCAAGAATACCAATTCGTCTGCACCTTCCTTGGCATATATAGTAGCCAATTCTATAGGGTCACCGGCATCTCTTAAATCAACAAAGTTGACTCCTTTTACCGTACGGCCATCCTTAATATCCAGACAGGGTATGATTCTTTTGGTAAGCATTTTATTCGTTTTTAATGTTTAAATCGAATCCATCATAGAATCCCAGATCGTTTGCATGCAATTGTTTCACCCAAAAGGCAATTTGCCCGGTATGATAGCTATAATGCTCTACCACATGCATGATGATGCCTATCCCAGACAATTGAAAGCCCTGAACGTCACGAATTCGGATCAATTCCTCATCTGTTGTATTTTTTAGGGTTTCGATAGCCTCGGCTACGGTTAGTTTTAGTTTCTCCTTTAATTCAGCCTTGGTATATCCCGATTGGACTTCGAATTCTTCATCCCGGATTCGAGTGTCCTTCAGGTTACCCAAAGAAGAAATAGCGTACTGACGTATGTTACCGCATAGGTGCAGTATGAGATTGCCAATGCTATTTGAAATGCCGTTAGGCCGTTTCCAAACGGTCTCTTCGTTTATTTTGGAAAGGGCGATGTCTACCATTCGACTGCTTTCATTCAACCGATAAATGGCATTCTCCTTAAATTCCTTGATTACTTGATCCTTCATGATGTACTAAGAATATAATTTTCGAGCTGTTTGAGGCTAATTTTGTTTTCGTAGATCGCTTTTCCAATAATGGTGCCCTCACATCCCATTGCGGCCAATTCTGGAAGTTCGTCAAAGGTAGAAATGCCACCTGAAGCAATGAGCTTCACATCACTTTTGGCTAAAATGTCTTTGTACAATTGAAATGAAGGGCCCTGAAGCATGCCATCCTTGGAAATATCTGTGGATATAACGTATTCCACTCCTTTTTGGGCAAAGGACTGTATGAATGGAATCAACTCCATTTCGCTTTCTTCCAACCAACCACTTATAGCGATCTTTCCGTTTCTAGTATCGGCCCCCAAGATTATTTTTGAGCTTCCATAGCGTGCCAACCAACCTTCAAATGTTTTGGGATCTTTTACGGCAATGCTTCCACCGGTAACTTGTTCGGCGCCACTTTCGAAAGCAATGCGAACATCATTATCGGATTTAAGCCCACCTCCAAAATCAATGCTTAACTGGGTTTTGGAAGCAATTTCCTCCAGCACCTTATAATTCACTATATGGCTGCTTTTAGCACCATCTAGATCGACCAAATGCAAGTATTGAATACCATGGGCTTCGAATTCCTTGGCCACTTCCAAGGGATTTTCGTTATAGATTTTTTTGGTGCTGTAATCTCCTTTGGAAAGTCTAACGCACTTTCCGTCGATAATATCTATGGCGGGTATAATTCGCATCTTATAATTCTAAAAAGTTTTGAAGGAGCTTTGATCCGGCAGTGCTGCTCTTCTCCGGGTGGAATTGTACTCCGTAAAAATTATTCTTTTGCAATGCCACACTGTAGGATATCCCGTATTGTGAAATCGCGACTGTATCTTCAGAAATTGGAGCATAAAAGCTATGCACAGAATACATAAACTCATTTTCCGAAATTCCCGCGAACAAATCGGATGAAAACCCTTCGATGGTATTCCAGCCTACTTGAGGGACTTTCCCTTCATCCGAAAAGCGAAGTACATCCGTATTAAAAATCCCTAATCCCTTTGTATTACCCTCTTCAGAGCTTTGACACATTAATTGCATTCCCAAACAAATGCCCAAAACGGGTTGGTTCAATGCTGGGATGAGTTGGTCCAAACCTGTGGCGCGCAATTTGTTCATGGCACTGCTCGCTTCACCTACACCCGGAAATATTACTTTATCGGAACTCCGAATTTCATCCGGATCTGCACTAAGTCTGGCTTCGTTTCCCAACCGAGCCAATGCAAATTGGATGCTTTGTATATTGCCAGCACCGTAATCAATAATCGTTGTTTTCATTACAGCATTCCTTTGGTTGATGGTAGAATCATTTTTTCGGTATCCCGCTTCACTGCCGACTTAATGGCCTTGGCGAACGCTTTGAAAATAGCTTCAATTTTATGGTGTTCATTGGTTCCTTCGGCCTTTATATTGAGGTTTGCCTTGGCTCCATCGGAAAAACTCTTGAAAAAATGGAAAAACATTTCCGTTGGCATTTTACCGATCATTTCGCGATTAAAGTCGGCTTCCCATACCAACCAATTTCGTCCACCAAAATCGATGGCAACTTGAGCCAAGCAATCGTCCATAGGTAGGCAGAATCCATATCGTTCCATGCCCAATTTATTCCCAACGGCCTCTTGAAAGGCTTCTCCCAAAGCGATAGCGGTATCCTCAATCGTATGGTGCTCGTCTACCTCGAGGTCCCCTTTCACTTGAATTTCTAAATCCATGTTTCCGTGACGTGCCAATTGATCCAACATATGATCAAAAAAAGCAATCCCTGTATCGATTTGGCTTTTGCCTCTTCCATCCAAGTTCAGCTGAATCTTAATTTGTGTCTCATTGGTATTTCTTTGAATGGATGCCGTTCTATTTTGAAGTTTGAGGAATTCATACATCTCTTGCCAGTCATTGCTTTCCAAGGCGATATAGGTATCTAAATCATTACGGGCTACGGTAATTTCGGAAGTTCCCAATTCAGTTTTATCGTTGATGAAAATGCCCTTTGCACCCAAATTTTTTGCCAACTCCATATCGGTCAAACGATCTCCAATGACAAAGGAGTTTTGTAGATCGTAGGCTTCAGAAAAATATTCGGTGAGCAGTCCAGTCCCAGGTTTCCTTGTAGGTGCATTTTCATGCGGAAAAGTCCGATCCAGAAATACCTTATCGAATAGAATCCCTTCATTTTCGAAAGTTGTCATGATAAAATTGTGTACCGGCCAAAAGGTGTCTTCAGGAAAAACATCCGTTCCGAGACCATCCTGATTGGTAATCATGACTAGCTCAAAATCCAGTTCCTGAGCTATTTTACCCAACCAAGTAAATACTTTCGGATAGAATATAAGTTTATCGAATGCATCGATCTGCTCATCTATGGTTTCCTTTATTAAGGTCCCATCCCTGTCTATAAACAATACTTTTTTAGACATTACAATTCTTTTAAGGTGTTAATTACTAAATCGTTTTCTTGTTTTGTACCCACCGTTATACGCAGGGTATTTTCGCAATGCAATTGCTTGCTCCTATTGCGCACTACTATTCCTTTATCTATCAGTTGCCGGTACCGTTTATCTGCATCATCCACACGCACCAATACAAAATTGGCATCACTCGAGAACACTTGGTCCACAAAAGAAACGGTTTTCAAGGCTGCCGTAAGTCGATTCCGTTCTGTGATCAAAAGGTCAATTTCCGATTGAATCCCTTCATCATCACGTATTCGATCTATCGCATAGTTTTGCGTTAGAATATTGACGTTGTATGGAGGCTTAATTTTGTTGAGTAGACTGATTATCTCAGGAGCGGCAAAACAGCTACCTAAACGAATTCCAGCCATTCCATAAGCTTTGGAAAGGGTTTGTGTTACGATAAGATTGTTATACGTGCCAATGGCATTCACCCAACTTTCTGAATTTGAAAAATCGATATAAGCTTCATCCACCACCACTATTCCGTTGAAGTTTTCAATGAGCTCCTTCACTTTTTCCGATTGCATTGCATTCCCAGAGGGATTGTTTGGTGAGCAAATGAAGAGCAGCTTAGTGTTTTCGGTCTGTGATTTCAGAATTCCGGTAGTATCCAATTGAAAATCTGAATTCAGCGGAATCTCCTGGTAGGCAATGTTATTGGTTTCTGCCAATACTTTATACATGCCATAGGTTGGCGGGAGGATGATCACCTCATCCTTACCCGGTTCACAAAAGACCCGAAAAATTAAATCCAAAACTTCATCGCTTCCATTTCCCAGTAAAAGCTCTTCAATCTTTCTTCCCCTTCGGGAAGTAAGTAATTCCTTTAATAATGACTGTTGCGGATCGGGATAACGGTTCACCAAAGTCCTATTTGGATTTTCATTGGCATCCAGAAAAACCATCTCGCATTCAAAATCCTTGAATTCATCCCGAGCAGAACTATAGGGTTTCATGGCGAGAACATTGGGCCTCACCCATTGTTCAATATTCAATCTACTTTTTGTTTTTTCCATATCCTCAGTCCTTCAAGTAATTAAGTCTCAGGGTTACAGCATTTTTGTGGGCCTGCAATCCTTCGGCCTCCGCCATACGCTCAATAGCATTTCCAATATTCTGAATTCCTTTTTCCGTTATTTTCTGAAAGGTCATACTCTTCATAAAACTGTCTAAATTCACTCCGCTATACTGTTTTGCATAGCCATTGGTAGGCAATGTGTGATTGGTTCCCGAAGCATAATCCCCTGCACTTTCTGGGGTATAGTTACCAAGAAAAACAGATCCTGCATTCGAAAGGTTCGAAACAAAGAAATCTTCATTTTTACTTACAATGATAAGGTGCTCCGGACCATAATCATTGATGACCTCCAGCGCAGTTTCATCATCTTCTAAAACCAATATTTTTGAATTATTAATAGATTGATTTGCAATATTTTTACGTTCTAACACCTCAACTTGAACTTTAATTTCATTTTGAACCATTTTTGCAATATTCATTGAAGTGGTTACCAGCAGTACCTGGCTATCGGGACCATGTTCTGCTTGGCTCAATAGATCGGAAGCCAAAAAGGAAGGATTGGCCGTTTCATCGGCAAATATCATCAGTTCACTTGGGCCCGCCGGCATATCGATGGCTACTTGGTATTTGGTCGCCAATTGCTTGGCAACAGTCACAAATTGATTTCCTGGGCCAAAGATTTTAAACACTTGCGGAATGGATTCAGTTCCAAACGTCATTGCACCAATGGCTTGTATTCCTCCCACTTTAAATATTTGAGTAACACCACATAGCTTGGCTGTATATAGAATTGCTGGATTTATACTCCCATCCTTATTGGGAGGCGTACAAAGCACAATTTCCTTGCATCCAGCCAATCGAGCCGGAATGGCAAGCATGAGGATGGTCGAAAATAGCGGAGCAGATCCACCCGGGATATAAAGGCCCACCTTTTCAATAGGCCGTTTTTCCATCCAGCATTGAACGCCCGGTGCCGTTTCTACAGTGATTTTCTCTGTCTTCTGTGCCTTGTGAAAAGACTCAATGTTCTTTTTTGCGGTTTCGATGGCTGCAACTAGTTCCGAATCCACTAGGGTTGTGGCCTCTTTTATTTCATTCTCCGACACCTTCAGCATTTGGAGTGAAACCCCATCGAAAAGGTTCGTATACTTGGTGACAGCCCAATCTCCCTTCTGCCGGATTTCAGAAAAAATTTCATTTACGGTTTCTTCAATATCTTTTACAGACTGGGTAGGACGTTGCAGCAATTCCGCCCATGTTTCTCTACTTGGATTTTCTATAATTTTCATAGCTGTTCGTTATATAACCATTTTCTCTATGGGGCATACTAAAATTCCCTGTGCTCCTGCCTCTTTTAATTGATCGATCACTTCCCAGAATTCCTCCTGCTTTATCACACTGTGTACACTACTCCAGTTCTCATCGGCTAAGGGCAAAATGGTTGGACTTTTCATTCCGGGGAGAATGGACACGATGTCTTCCAATTTATCATTGGGGGCATTAAGCAATACATAGCGCGAGTTTCTACCTTTTAGGACGGATTGTATCCGAAAACGCAAACGCTCTAGAATAGGTGCAGTATCTTCAGGTATCTTAGGAGAAACTGCTAAAACCGCTTGGCTTTTCATCATCACTTCCACTTCCTTGAGATTGTTCTTGAACAGGGTACTTCCACTGCTTACGATATCGCAGATCGCATCTGCCAAACCAATATTTGGGGCTATCTCCACACTTCCGTTGATGACGTGAAGATCTGCTGTAATCCCATGCTCCTCTAGATATTTGCGTGTTGTATTGGGATACGATGTTGCAATCCGTTTGCCATTGAGATCGGCAATGCTATCATATTCAAAAATCTTCGAAACGGCCAATGAAACCCTGCATTTGGAAAAACCGAGCAGTTCTGCTACATCGATATCCTCTCCTTTTTCCACGAGCACATTTTGCCCAATAATAGCACAATCTACTACACCATCTTTTAAATATTGCGGAATGTCTCCATTGCGCAAATAATACACTTCTACGGGAAAATTCTTGGCCTCAGCCTTGAGTTGATCCTTCCCATTGTCGATAGATATACCAGCGTCTTTCAACAATTTTAGGGAGTGGTCATGAAGCCTCCCAGATTTTTGAACAGCAATTTTTAATTTGGTCATTTTCTTTTTTGTTTACGTTAA
Source organism: Flavobacteriaceae bacterium (assembly GCA_019634365.1). Taxonomy (GTDB): domain Bacteria; phylum Bacteroidota; class Bacteroidia; order Flavobacteriales; family Flavobacteriaceae; genus Aureisphaera. The sequence continues at coordinate 16,728 of JAHQVM010000011.1, forward strand.
AAATGGGCCATAAAAAAACCCGTTTGATTACTCAAACGGGTCTATTTAATATGATCAATTACACATACTACCTACCACCTCGCCTGAGCCAGCCGTGATAAATGGTGATGATGTAAGTTTTGATTATTCATTTGCAGTACAAACATAATCAAAAAATGTGAAGCGCTATGTGAAAAATAGATTAAATTTTCGCCATCTAATGATTAATTAATTTAGTATGTTTGTTATGGTTTGAAAATTCTTTTTTCGGCACCTCTAAAACAACCCACTACCTAATATGAAGAATTTCCTTATTGCTCTTCTGGTATTCCTGATATGGTCTTTCTTTGGGTTATGGTTGTTTTCCATTCTGGATCCGGTTCACAACAAGTCCAATACCAATTCTGAAGTGGCAAGTACGTCCTCAGATACAGTTGTTGAAATGAACGATGGACCCCTTATCGATGAATCTCAAGAACCCTTTGTGGCCGACAAGGATAGTCTCAATCTTATAGAAAACGAATTAGAGCCCGATCACGGGCACGAACAACATCTTGGATTGAAAGCAGTTACACCTAAGAATGATGTGGTCTTCCTTTTTGATTCGGGTATCGGATTTCTCAAAAACAGTAATGAGATTATAGTGAAAGAAAGCATTCAGGATTTTAAATATAAATTGAATACGTACCTAATCGATCACCCCAATGAGGAACTTCATATTTGCTCGTTATACAGTGCAACGGAGAACATAGAAACCCCCAATTTGGGATACCAAAGGGGTAAAAAGGTGCAGGAATTGCTCTTGGAAATAGGCATGCCGCGTGAAAAAATTGTAATCAAACCCATTATTAGGGAAATTGATTTTGATGATAATCAGCGTTTCGATAATGGTATATCATTCTCATTCAATCCGTTAGACGAAGAACGCATCAAGGCAGCCTCCTTAAAATTGCCAGAAAGCAAAACTATTTACCCAAAATTGGTAAATAATGATATTTTTGTAAATAAAGACTTACAGGATTTATTGACCGAGGTGAAGGAGGCGATGGCTGCAAATCCAGACCTTATTGTTGAGGTAATTGGCCATACCGATAATATTGGGAATGCAAATGACAATTATGTTGTAGGTTTAAAATATGCCAGACAGGTTCGATGGTATTTGGTTACCAAGGGAAAATTGGATCGAAAGAAGATCATTGCCCGATCCGAGGGTGAATCCCAATCGATCGCAACCAATAGAACCGAAAGAGGCCGATTGTTAAATAGACGCATTGAAATAAAGTATCGCTCAAGTTAATGGAACAACTTACGGAATTTGTTAATCAACTACCCGATTATCTCGGGGTGTTTCTGTTGATGTTCAGCACCTTCTTAATCGGTTATTTCTCCGCTTGGAGCATGCAACGATCTAAATACCTAAAAACCCTACGAAACATCAAGAAAACTTCCGAAAAGTCGAAGCGGGTTCGCGACGAGAAAGATATTGACGTCATCTTTACGGAAATTAAGCCTAAAATCATCGAAGTTGTAAAAGAAACCCAAGAAGAGCTACATTACGATACTGAAGAAGAGCAGGATGAAATTGAAGAGGAGACGATAGCTCCCCTTCCTCCGGAAGAAGTTGCCCAAAAAGCCCGCACCAGCTATATTACCTACACACTTAATAAACCGCAGCTTAATTTTGACAATTTTGGGCATGCAGATGCACAAAACAGTCAAGATCTTACGCAAATCAACGGTATCGGCCCTTATATAGAACAAAAGCTGAACGAAATAGGTATTTACAATTACGAACAGATCAGCCGTTTTAAGGATGACGATATCCGCATACTCACCGAATTGATAGATTTCTTCCCAGGAAGAATAGAACGCGACGATTGGGTAGGCCAAGCCGAAAGCCTTAAAGATTAATTTTCCTTACTATGCAGTTAGCCACGCTCGATTGGGTCTTGATCATTTCATTTTTTGTCATTTTCCTGATCATTGGGATTTTGGTCTCTAAACGATCTGGGAAAAACACCAGAGAGTTTTTCCTTTCCGGGCAGAATATGCCTTGGTGGTTATTGGGAATCTCCATGGTTGCAACGACCTTCTCTGCAGATACCCCGAACTTGGTTACGGACATCGTACGGCAGAATGGAATTTCGGGTAATTGGGTCTGGTGGGCCTTTCTACTCACAGGTATGCTTACCGTTTTTGTCTACGCCAAACTCTGGAGGCGTAGTAAGGTTTTAACTGATCTTGAATTCTATGAATTGCGATATAGTGGCAAAGAAGCAGCCTTTTTAAGAGGTTTTAGGGCACTTTATCTAGGTGTTTTCTTCAATGTGATGATTATGGCGTCGGTTTGTTTGGCGGCCATTAAAATAGGTGGAATTCTTTTCGATCTGGAGCCCTGGCAATCTGTGGTATATGCGTCGATAATTACTGTGGCCTATAGTTCCATCGGTGGATTGCGTGGTGTTATCTTTACAGATTTCCTTCAGTTCATTGTAGCCATGGTAGGATCTGTATGGGCTGCCTATTACATTATCACCATGCCGGAAATTGGTGGACTGGAAGGTTTACTGCAGCATGAGAATGTTTCTGATAAATTGAATTTCCTTCCAGATTTCAATGATTCAAAAAGTTTGCTCACCTTGCTCATCATACCCATTGCGGTACAATGGTGGAGTGTCTGGTATCCAGGTGCAGAACCGGGAGGTGGCGGATATATTGCACAGCGTATGCTGTCTGCAAAGGATGAAAAAAATGCCATTGGCGCAACGCTCCTTTTCAATATAGCACACTACGCCCTGCGCCCATGGCCATGGATTTTAATTGCATTGGCTTCCTTAGTGCTCTATCCTCAGCTCTCCGATATTTCAGCACAATTTCCAAAAGCTACGATAGGTCATGATTTGGGCTATTCTGCAATGCTTACACATTTACCCAAGGGATTGCTGGGATTGGTGGTTGCCTCGTTAATCGCCGCATTTATGAGTACGATATCCACCCATTTAAATTGGGGGTCTTCCTATATCGCCCTTGATTTTTACAAGCGCTTTATGAAACCCAAGGCCTCGGAAAAGGAATTGGTCTCTGTAGGGCGTGTTTCTACATTGTTGCTTATGGTGCTTGCCGCCTTATTGGCTTTGCAATTTGAGAGTGCCTTGGATACCTTCAATATACTATTGCAAATTGGTGCAGGTACCGGGCTCATTTTTATACTACGATGGTTTTGGTGGCGTGTTAACGCATATAGCGAAATCACAGGGATGATTGTATCATTCGTTATTGCGCTGGTTTTCGAATTTACGGAGTTGGGTCTCGAAGATCATGAAAAGCTTGTTATGGGCGTTATTATTACCACGATAGCTTGGGTATTGGCCACGTTACTAACCCGTCCTACCCAAACTGAGCATCTTACTAAATTTTATAACTCCATTACCCCCTATGGAATGGGCTGGAACGGTTTCAAGAAAAAGGCGTCTCAGGATGGAGTGGCATTATCGGAATCTAAGGATCGATTCACCATCGATTTGGCCTCTATGCTCCTAGGGGTTGTATTTGTTTATACAGCACTCTTTGGCATGGGATACCTCATTTATGGCAATGCATTGGGAGCTATCATTTTACTTAGTATTGCAGCACTATCTGGTTGGCTTATCTTCAGATTTTGGAAACAGGCATAAAAAAAGCAGGGCATAAACCCTGCTTTGAAAATTGTATTAAGGTGTTATCTACTGAATGAAAATAGAAAAACCTGCTCCAACACCAATGGTATTGATTTTGTTCTTAAGATCACTTTCCTCTTTGTTTGAAAGGTTGGCATTGGTATAGTCAACACCGATGTTTACAGCAACATTGTCGTTTAGGAAAACGGCAACACCTGCTTGTCCTTTAATAGCCAATCCACTGAATTTAGTCTCATCTTCTTCACCTCCCATAGACATAAGACCAGCTCCTGCTCCTACGTAAGGACGTGCATTACTGCTTCCAAAGAAATAAGTTCCATTAGGAATTACAGCAAAAGAATTAGACTTCACTTCTTGCTCTCCTCCTTCGGTATCAAATTTAGTGTTTGAAGAAGAAAAAGATAAATCCAATCCAACGGCAAGGTTGTCGATTACGAAGTAATTGGCACTTGGAGTAACACTGAAAATACTCGTGGTAGTGTCATTTCCTTCGGTTCCATCGAACTCTGGAGTCATTTTAGTAGATGAGAAAGAAACACCGGCATCAGCTCCGAAGAACCACCCCCCTTTTTCAGTTTGAGCGTTCATTGTAAAAGTCAACATAAACGCTGCAGCTAATAAAATTACTTTTTTCATAATTGTTTAGTTTGAAGTTTGATTATGGGGCGAAACTAGAAAAATTTTTAGAAAAATCAACACAGGAAAAACCCTATTTTTATAAAAAATAGCTCATAAAGCTTTGATTATCAAATAAAAAGAGGGTGTTAAACCCTCTTTTTTTATTCAAGAATATCGTGTGTTAATTAAAGAACCATCCCGCAGAAAGACTTATGTTGGCATTTTTACCATCAAAATCTGAAACTACGTCATTGAAACCAATAACGTAACGCGCCTGAAAGAAAAGCCCTAAGGCTGGAAGCTTGTATTGTGCTCCGATACCGGCTGCAACATCAACAGATTCAACATCATCAATATCCTCTGTACGGCTATCTGACTCTGCCTCACTGGTAATGTTAAATCCAAATTGAGGCCCTCCTTGTAAGCTAAGACCATCAGCAATGGTAAAATCTGCTAAAACAGGAACATTAATGTAATCTAGCTTGCCGGTTACCTCTTCTCCATCCTCGTCCGCGGTGAATCCTTGTGCCGAATAAACCACCTCGGGTTGTACGGCAAAAAACTCTCCGATTCCAATATTGGCAACAGCACCTATATGAAAGCTCGTTCTGCCATCAAAATTGCTGTCATCGGCATCGTCACCATTAATAGATGCCAAGTTTAAACCGGCCTTTGCGCCAAACTTAATTTCTTGTGCTTGCGTTGTGTAGGTGAATGCAAATGCAACCACCAACAGGGTGAATAATTTTTTCATAATTGTTTAGTTTAGAGTTTGATTATTAGCTCTAAGCTAAAAAATATTTTTTTAAACAAAGAGATATTATAATATAACTCATTGTTAAATAACCATATAACTCAATAACTATCCAAAAAAAAAGAGGTTGCATAGCAACCTCTTTTAAGCTTATTAGTACGTTTTATATCTAAAGGAACGAATATCCCACAGAAAGTGTAATCACACTATTTTTTCCGCTTTCAACATTCACATCACTACTCGTGCTCTTAATAACATCTGACAAACCAAAGTTATATCGTCCATCGATGCGTATACCCATAGGAAGATCAATTCCAGCTCCAACAACTCCAGAAACATCGGCAGATTCTGCTTCAGCAACATTCTGGAAAACATCCTTTACATTGTCATCGACCACAAATCCGAATTGAGGTCCACCATGGATGTGAAGGTTATCGGTAACGAAGTATTTCAACACAATAGGAATGTTAACGTAGTTAAGGTCGATTTTATCCACATCCGCATCCGCACCTTGTTGTGAATACAGTAAATCCCCTTGGACTCCTAATTTATCACCCAGTTTCACACCTGCAAAGGCTCCAAAGACAAAACCAGTTCGATTATCCAATCCCGAAGCGTCGGTAATATTGGCAAAGTTTACACCTGCTTTAATCCCCAGGTCCAATCCTTGTGCAAATGTTACTGTTGAAATAAAAACCGCGATCACGGCAATTGCTATTTTTCTCATAATGGAAGTAAAGTTTAGTTACACTGTAAAATTACAACGATTTTTAATAGGTTGATATTTCATCTTCATTTTTTTGGAATATCTTTAAATATCCAATGAAATGGTCTAGGGCACTTACCGATTATAAACACTTTCTCCATATAGAGCGGGGACTCTCGCAAAATTCTATCACTAATTATGCATACGATATCCAGAAACTGGTTGACTGGTTAGATGAACACGACATGGAAGAATCCCCTATTTCAATATCCGAAAAAACCATTAAAGAGTTCATTTACCAATTGGCCAAGGAAATGAATCCTCGGTCGCAAAGCCGTATCATTTCAGGGTTACGAGGGTTTTTTAATTACCTTATTTTTGAAGAATACCGGAAAACTAATCCACTGGAGCTGATTGAATCGCCCAAATTGGGACGAAAACTTCCCGACACACTCGCCAAGGAGGAGATTGATCAAATCATTGCGCAAATCGACCTATCTCATGCACAAGGCGAACGAAACAGGGCCATATTGGAAACTTTGTACAGTTGTGGTCTACGGGTTTCTGAGGCGACACAACTCAAGATATCAGACCTTCATTTTGAAGAAGGTTTTATTCGGGTAACAGGCAAGGGCAATAAGCAACGATTTGTCCCTATCGCCCCACATGCCATAAAGTACATCGACATTTATAGAAAGGAGATTCGGTCACATCAGGAAATTCCAAGTGAATTTTCCGACTTCCTATTTCTGAATCGAAGAGGAAAACCATTAACCCGTGCCATGGTTTTCACCATCATTAAAAATCTAACTGAAAAGGCGGGTATTCGAAAAAATGTGAGCCCGCACACCTTTCGACACTCTTTTGCGACCCACTTGTTGGAAAATGGAGCCGATCTCAGGGCCATTCAGCAAATGCTGGGCCATGAGAGCATCACTACTACCGAAGTCTATACGCATATCGATACGGCACATTTGTCCAAAACCATTGAACAATTCCACCCTAGGAATCAATAATATTTTGGCTTTCATGTTGCACATTTTATTCGTACTTTCAATAGCCTAAAAAAACAGATAATGAAAACACTTGCTTTCAGTAATGGAGATCGCTTTCATGCCATTGGATTGGGCACTTGGAAAGCGACAGGAGATGAACTTAAAAATGCCCTTACCGATGCCATTGAGGCAGGTTACAGGCACATAGATACCGCCGCGGTTTATGGCAATGAAGAAGAAATTGGTGAAGTATTGGCCCAACTCTTTCAAGAAGGAAAGCTAACCCGTGAAGACCTTTTTATAACCTCCAAACTCTGGAATGATTCCCATCACCCCGAATCGGTGCTTCCTGCGTTGGAGGACTCGTTGAAAAAACTTCAGCTCGATTATCTCGATCTCTATCTCATCCATTGGCCCGTGGCCTTTAAAAAAGGCATAGGATTTCCCCAAGCCCCTGATGAATACGTTCCGTTGGAACAACTTCCCATCAAGGATACATGGAAATCCATGGAAATAGCAAAGAAAGAAGGGCTAACCAAGCATATTGGTGTTTCCAATTTTAGTGTGAAAAAATTGGAAGATCTTATGGCGCATGCACAAGATAAACCCGAAATGAACCAAGTGGAGATGCACCCATTACTTCAGCAACCCAAACTCGTGGAATATTGTAAAGAAAACGACATACACTTGACGGCCTATTCCCCATTGGGTTCTGGAGACCGTACTGATGCCATGAAAGCAGATGATGAACCTAAATTGTTCGAAATTCCAGAATTGCGGGCTATTGCCGATAAGCACCAAGTACATCCTGCAAGTGTGCTGGTTAATTGGCACTTAACACGTGATATTGCTGTAATTCCGAAATCTACAACACAGAGAAATATTGTAAGCAATTTTAAATCGAGTGAAATAGAATTAGACGCTTCCGACCTTTCCAAAATAAGTGAATTGGACAGGAATTATCGCTTCATTACCGGAAAGTTCTTCGAAATGCCGGGAAGTGGGTATTCTAATATTTACGACGAATAGTCCTTACTTCGCGATGTTTACTGCACGGGTTTCACGGATTACGGTTACTTTAACCTGTCCGGGATAGGTCATATCCGTTTGGATCTTCTGGGAAATCTCAAAGGAAAGTTGGGCTGCTTTGTCGTCGCTCACCTTTTCGCTTTCTACGATAACACGTAGTTCCCTACCCGCTTGGATAGCATAGGCTTTGTTCACTCCGTTGAATCCAAAGGCAATATCCTCGAGATCCTTTAGACGCTGAATGTATGAGTCCAACACCTGTCGTCTGGCTCCAGGTCGTGCACCACTAATGGCATCACATACTTGAATGATGGGCGACAAGAGGTTATTCATTTCAATTTCATCGTGGTGTGCACCAATGGCATTGCAAACATCTGCTTTTTCACCATATTTCTCGGCCCATTGCATTCCCAAAATCGCGTGTGGAGTTTCGGTTTCGGCTTCTGGTACTTTACCAATGTCATGGAGCAGTCCAGCGCGTTTAGCCAATTTAGCATTCAAGCCCATTTCTGAAGCCATCACGCCACAAAGGCGTGCTACTTCCCTTGAGTGGTGCAATAAGTTCTGACCATAGGAAGAACGGTATTTCATACGGCCCACAGCTTTAATAAGCTCTGGGTGAAGACCGTGGATCCCTAAATCGATAACGGTTCTTTTTCCTACTTCGATAATCTCTTCCTCGATCTGTTTACGGGTTTTACGCACTACCTCTTCAATTCTCGCAGGGTGAATTCTTCCATCGGTCACTAATTTATGCAAGGACAAACGAGCGATTTCCCTTCGTACCGAATCAAAACAGGAAAGAATGATAGCTTCTGGAGTATCGTCTACTATGATCTCAACTCCTGTAGCAGCTTCAATGGCACGTATGTTACGCCCTTCCCTACCAATAATGCGTCCTTTCACATCGTCACTTTCCAGATTAAACACGGAAACGCAGTTTTCAATGGCTTCTTCCGTACCAATGCGTTGTATGGTATTAATGATCACTTTCTTGGCTTCTTGCTGAGCGGTCATTTTTGCCTCTTCCATCGCCGTTTGTATATAGGCCATGGCATCGGTTTTGGCTTCGCTTTTTAAGCTTTCCAATAGCTGTGCTTTCGCGTCTTCGGCAGATAGGCTGGAGATTACCTCCAATTGCTCGATCTGGCTACGGTGCATCTTTTCCAGTTCGGACTTCTTTTTATCCAAAAGGTTGATGCGGTTATCGTATTCTTTCTTTTTGTGATCTAGCTCTGCATTCAGTTTTTTGTTCTTGGAAAGCTCGTTAGATACTTGAGACTCTTTATCCCGTGTTCTTTTTTCTGCCTCAGCCATTTTCTTATCGCGGTTAAGAATCACCTTTTCGTGTTCTGCCTTGAGTTCGATGAACTTCTCCTTGGCTTGAAGTATTTTATCTTTTTTAAGGGCCTCGGCATCGCTTTTTGCTTCCTTCATTAAAGAGGCTGCATTCTTCTTAGCCGATTTTATTACCTGGGATGCATTGCTTTTTTCGAGCATTTTGGCGATAATAAAACCTAACGCCAAGCCTGCTACAGCAGCAATTGCAATCGTAATTATATTGTCCATATAAGTTTGAGTTTGTATATAAAAAAAGCCTACACTAATATTGTGTTTTTGAATAAACTCCTTAAAACAAGTTTAGGGCTAACAAGCTGGTCAAGAATCCGTTCAAAGACGGCGCGCTTTTACAACTTCAACTCACCCTTTTTAAAGAATTCGTGTTGAGTTTACCAAAAAATAGTATTAATGTAGGCAGTACCTTTATCTATTTTAAAGAACGTTATGCTAAATGATCCTGAAGGAGATGATTTAAAGCTTCCAGCTTTTCCTCTATATCCTGTTGATCGTTTATTTTGTCGATCCCACGCTGTTCTACCTGAGCCGCAAACTGTAAGGCGCACATGGCCAAAACATCCTGTTTGTCACGCACTGCGTAACTTTGCTCGAAGCGTTTGATCATTTCCTCTATCTTTTTGGTGGCTTTCCTAAGTCCTTCCTCTTGGGCCGGATCGATGGTTAATGGATATACCCTGTCGGCAATAGAGAGTTTAATCTTTAACGGGTTCGACATTATTTTTATGTTATTCGGAAAGCTGACTAATACATTGGTCAATTTCCCTAACTAAAGCATTTATTTTGAGTTTTGTATCTCGTTTATGTTGGTCGCTGCCAAGCAATGAATTTGCCAATTTCAACGATCCACACTTGTCGCGCCATTGAGCTACCTCTTCCTGAGATTTCTCGTTTAGCTCTTTTAAAACTGTTAACTCGGCCTCTAGTTTTTTACTTTTTTGCTTCAGTTTTTCGTATCGATGAAGCAGTTTACTAATTCTATTTTCTAGAGAATCAACAATTTCTACAAGGTTGGACATGAACGGTTTTATTCAATACTTATTACACAAAGTTAACATTGTAGCCCCAATATGCCAACAGTTTTTACCTTTTTTTTGTATTATTGAGTAGGTTTGCAATAATTTTTGAATCTCCCCATTAATTTATAGACAATTAGAATTTTTATGAGATCCTATTTCTTGCTTTTACTCCTTATCGGGATTCAAATCCAAGCCCAAAATGTTCCAACCGATTACTTCGAAAATCCACTTGACATCCCACTTGTCCTTTCGGGAAATTTCGGTGAGTTGAGGAGCAATCATTTTCACAGTGGCCTCGACATTAAAACGCAACAGAGACGCGGCCTACCCATTTATGCACCAGCCGATGGCTATGTAAAACGCATTAAAGTGTCGCACTATGGATATGGAAAGGCATTGTACCTTACCCATCCCAATGGTTACAATACAGTATATGCACATTTAGATGCATATGCTGGTGCCATTCAAGACTATGTTAAAAAGAAACAATATGAAAAAGAAGAGTTTGAAATCGAGCTTTTCCCCGAAGCCAATGTGCTTTCTGTTAAAAAAGGCGATATCATTGGATATACCGGTAATACCGGAAGTAGCGGAGGGCCGCATCTGCACTATGAAATACGGGACGCCTCCTCCAGTCCCATGAATCCCATGCTCTTCGGAATCGATATCGCCGACAAGAAAAACCCATTAGTCAATGGAATCATGGTATATCCAACGGAAGGAGCTCATGTAAACGGTTCTCAGAAACCGCAAAAATTAAGTTTAACCAAACAAAAGGACGGGTCGTACCGTGCTGAAGGTATCCAAGCACTGGGAACATTGGGCTTTGGTGTCGCCACCAACGACCAACACGATGGGGCGTCTAATAAAAATGGCTCCTACATCATTACAGCAACCTACAATGGCGCTGAGACGTACAAAGTACAATTTAATCGATTTTCCTTTTCTGAAACCCGATTCTTGAATCGTTATATCGATTACGGGTATTACAAGAAGAACAAAACAAGAATTCAGAAGTTGTTTCGTGAACCCAATAATCCGTTGAGTGTTATCATTAATGAAGTTGGTAAAGGGTATGTTTCGGTCGAAGACGGGTTTTCCTCGGTCTATCGTATCGAAATTCAGGATTTTCAAGAAAACAAAACCATCGTAACCATTCCTGTAATCGGTAAGCAGGTCGAAATTACTGAGTTTTTGGATAGCACCGACGATATGGACTTTGTAGCTCATGATCAGGGGAATTCCATCACAAAAGGAAAATTCAGCGTCTACATTCCTGCAGAAAGCCTATATGAAGACACCTACCTAAATATTGAATCTGATGTAGACACTTTGAAGTTGCATCAGGATGTTGTTCCCTTGCACAAAAACATGACCATTTCTTTCGATGCTTCCAATTATTCCGCAGAGGATATGGGGAAAATGTACATTGGCAAATACAATTACAACAGACCGCCTTTTTACTACACCACGTATAGAAATGGGAGAAAGCTTTCGGCCAAGACTAGAACTTTCGGGACTTACCTTTTAGCTAGGGATACCATTTCCCCTTCCATCGAACCCCTTAATTTTCAGGATGGTAAGTGGATCAGTAAAAATGAAACCCTTTCGTTAAAAATTGAAGACAATGAAAGCGGGGTTAGTTCTTACAGGGCGACCATTAACGGAAAATTCATCCTTACAGAATATGATTACAAAAAAGACGTTTTAGTTTATGATTTCGACGATAATATCATCTCCGAATCAGAAAACAAATTGAAAGTGATTGTCGTGGATAATGTGGGAAATAGTACTACATTTGAGGCAACTTTTTTCAGAAAACAACTATAAAATCCGCTTTTGAAAACAAAATATTTACTGCCGCATTTATTCTTTTTGTTATTTATTGGATTCCTGCAAGCCCAGACTGCAACGGTACGGGGAATCATTCTGGATGAAAACAACGAGCCTTTAAACGGCGTAAATGTAATTGCGGGTGAGATAGGTACTCAAACCGATTTAGACGGTGGGTACGTCTTGGAAATACCCTCCAACGAAAGTGTTGTCATCACCTATTCCTATTTAGGGTTAAAAGATGCTCAATTGACGATAACCTTGGGGCCCAATGAAGATTATGAATTTAATCCGTCGCTTCAGGTAGATATAGAACAATTTGGAGAAGTAGTTATCGATGCCAAAAAAAGGAAACGGGTCGAAGGGATTACCTCCATTAGTCCTGAAGCGGTAAGGCGCATCCCAGGAGCGAATGCGGGTGTTGAAAATGTTTTGACCTCCCTTCCAGGGGTAAGCAGTAATAACGAATTGAGTACCCAATATACGGTTCGGGGTGGTAATTACGATGAGAACCTCGTCTATGTAAACGAAATTGAAGTGTACCGACCCTTCCTCATTAGAAGTGGGCAGCAAGAAGGATTGAGTTTTGTAAACCCAGACCTTACTTCGAGCGTTGACTTTTCTGCAGGAGGATTTCAAGCCAAATATGGAGATAAACTTTCTTCGGTACTTGACATTACCTATCGACAGCCCACAGGGTTTGAAGCCTCGATCGATGCAAGTTTATTAGGTGCCAGTGCGTCGCTTGGGGGAAAAACGGCCGATGGACGTCTTACGGGTATTGTTGGGCTTAGATACCGTGATAACAGCCTATTTGTAGACGCAAAACAAACGGAAACCAACTTCCGCCCTACCTTTGCCGATGCCCAAGCCTATTTTACCTATAAATTCAGTAATAAATTTGAATTGGGCGTTCTCGGGAATATTTCGGTGAATGATTACCAATATGAGCCGTTAACTAGGCAAACCAATTTTGGAACCCTTACCGATCCTGTTGCCCTTGTGGTTTTTTATGAAGGTCAGGAAGAGGATCGTTACAATACCTATTTTGGAGCCATGAAGGGGACTTACGTGGCTTCAGACAATTACACCGCTAAGTTCATAGGTTCCATTTATCAGACTACGGAACAGGAATATTTCGATATACAGGCACGATATTTACTAGGTGAAGTGAATACCAACATTGGTGATGAGGATTTGGGTGAAGTGGAGTTTGCTGAAGGAATTGGAAGTCAACTTACCCATGCGAGGAATGATTTGGATGCTCTCATAGTAAATGCACAGCATCGCGGGGTTGCTAAAATCGATGATCACACCATCGAATACGGTATAAAATATACCCATGAAGACATTCGGGACCGCGTTCAGGAATTTGAAGTGATCGATTCCGCAGGATTCTCCATTAGACCACCTATCATTGATTTACCGAACAATCAGCCCTATGAACCTTTCGATGCACCTATTGTACCCTTTTCTTCCATTCGTGCTCAAAATGATGTACAGATAGATCGAATTTCTGGATTTGTACAATGGAGTAAATTGGCGAATTTGGGGGATAGTGAATTATGGATGAATGCAGGGATTAGGTCCCAGAATTGGACCGTGAGCGGAGATGGAATTACCAGTGAAACACAAACAGTGATAAGCCCAAGAGCTCAAGTTACCTTAAAACCCAATTGGAAGGAAACAGACATGCTGTTCCGACTATCTGGAGGATTGTACCATCAACCGCCATTCTACAGGGAACTAAGGGATTCTACAGGGACGGTGCGTCCCGGTGTTAAAGCACAACAATCCATCCATGTTGTGCTCGGAAACGATTATAGCTTCGATATGTGGGGTCGTGCCTTTACATTGAATAGTGAAGTGTATTATAAAAAATTGACGGATGTCAACCCCTACACCATCGAAAACGTACGAATTCGTTATCGGGCTAGAAACAATGCCGAAGCCTTTGCCTATGGGTTGGATTTGCGTTTGGCCGGGGAGTTTGTTCCGGGAACCGAAAGCTGGGTGAGTTTTGGATACCTGAAGACCGAGGAGAATATTGATGACCGTGGCTATATTGCTAGACCTACTGATCAGCGATTGAAATTTGGGGTTCTTTTCCAAGATTATGTGAAGGTAATCCCCGACCTCAAAGCCTATCTAAATCTGGTTTATAACACAGGATTGCCTGGTGGCTCCCCAAGTTATGCAGATCCATACGATTTCCAGACCCGTTTACGAGACTATAGACGTGCAGATTTAGGGGTGAATTATGTGTTGATTCATGATGAGAAACGCAAGGAAAGTGGCCTTTTCAAACCGTTTAGGGAGCTGACCATCGGTGCAGAGATCTTCAATATTTTTGATGTTCAAAACTCAATCACCAATACCTTTGTAAGGGATGTTTATACCAAAGTACAGTACGCAATACCCAATTTCTTAACACCTAGGGTATTCAATGTACGCGTTACCGCTAAATTTTAGGAATTAACAAACTCTTTTAGAACTTCGACTACATAATCGATTTCTTCTTTATCGTTAAAGCTTGAGAAGGAAAGGCGAAGGGATGGTTTTTTTCGTTCCTCTTCTGAAAGAATTTCGTTCAAAACATGGGAACCACCTAAACTACCACTTTGGCAAGCACTCCCCTGGGAACATGCAATACCCTTTAAATCCATCTGAAAAAGTAGCATCATACCTTTTTCTGGAGGTACAGGCAAACAGACATTAAGCAACGTATAAGTGCTTTTTTCATTATCATCGCAGGAACCATTAAAAGAGACACCGTCTATATGCTCACTCAACTGGGATTTCAGGTAATTTTTTAGGTCTGTAATATAGGCGCGCTCTTCTTCTAGTTTCTGATAGGATATTTTAAGTGCTTCGGCCATACCTGCTATAGCATACACTGCTTCCGTTCCAGCACGAAGCCCCCTTTCCTGTGCGCCCCCATAAATCATGGATTTGAGCCCCGTGTTTTTCCGAATAAAAGCAAATCCAGCTCCCTTAGGTCCATGAAACTTATGAGCCGCTACAGCTGCAAAATCAATAGGGATTTCGGCAAAATCCAAATCAAAGTGCCCAACACTCTGCACCGTATCACTATGAAAAAGCGTATCGTACTCCTTACAAAGCAATGCTGTACGTTTGATATCCAATATGTTGCCAACCTCATTATTCACGTGCATCAAGCTTACCAAGGTTTTCTTTGAAGTATTTTTTAGACGGGTTTCCAAATCATCGTAATTGACATGACCACAATCATCCAATTGCACGTACTCCACCTCGACCCCGTATTTCGCTTCCAATTCCTCTATGGTATGTAGGACAGCATGATGCTCAATTTTACTTGAGATAATGCGCTCAACACCTAAATCACGAACACAACTATGCAATATTAAATTATCGGCCTCTGTCCCACCAGACGTAAAAATAATCTCACCTGCCGCGACATTTAATTGCTTAGCAATTTCTTTTCTACAGTTTTCTAGTAAAGATTTAGCTGATCTACCATAAGAATGTGTAGATGAAGGATTTCCATATTCAACTTTTAGGGCTTCAGTCATGCAATATATGACTTCATTTCGGAGCTTTGTTGTTGCTGCGCTGTCGAAATACACTTTTCTCATAGTTAGTTAAAGTTAGGTACCTTCGCGTTGAATTTGGGCAAAAATACATATTAAAATATTTATCCACTGGCAGTATTAGAAAAGAATGTGTTTCTTTGTGCAATGACTACTATGCTGGTAAGATTCCGACTACTTGTTCTCACCCTTATTTTGGGTTTTACTTTGTCTAATTGCAATGACGGAGACGTTATCGTAACTTCTTTCGATTTCGATGATAGCACTCTAGAGAATTGCGGTGAGGCCGGTGGTTATGTGTTTTTTAAGATTAATTCTGGAGAAACCGAAAGCATTTCCTTGCGACTGGCCACTACAGATGAGCTATTTATGGGATCAGAAATTAGGGAAGTAGTTCTGGACGGCTCCAGTAATTTTGTGAACTATCGTATTTTCGACGGCTCGGTAAGTAGCGCCTATTTCTGCAATGAAATTCCACCTTCTACCCCCGGAATATCTATAGAATATTTAGGTAGCGCTGGTATTGCCCGTCTAACTACCATAACGGGATTCGACGATGATGACGCCATTCCCTTTGTGGATTCCGAAGATGATTTGTTAGAGGGTACTGGAGATTTGGACAAGGATGGCATCCCGAATTTTTATGATGAAGATGATGACGGGGACAATGTACCCACTGTTAATGAAATTGGCGGGGATCCGGAAAACCCAAGAGATACAGATGATGATGGGATTCCTGATTATTTGGACCCAGATGATGATGGTGATTTAGTCTTAACGCGCTATGAAGCTAATGGAACGTTAGATCCGTTAAGCCATAATACCAGTGAAACAGATACTCCCAATTACCTAAACAGTGCCATTTCAGAATCTGTGATGATCGACGAGTTTCGTTCACATTCTTATGATTTTAGTAGCGACATCACTCTGATAATCAATAATTTGATACTGGTAAACGGAGAAGAACAAATCACCTTCGAAACATTCGATATGGGTAATATCGATGAAATCTTAATGGGAACCATCACAGACACCCCGGCTTTTCCGGAGGATTAGGGCTTTTTGTTCTGGAAGATGTATACTTCAACCGCACCCCGGCCATATTTTTGGAGATCCGCATCATAATATTTTAGGTTGTCATACCTTCGGAATAAATACTCCAATTCAGCCTTGAGCACCCCTTCTCCCACGCCATGAATGAAAACCATCTTTTGAATGCGCTTTGATATGGCGAAATCCAATTGACGTTTGGCCGTATCCAATTGTAGGGATAGCATATCGTAATTGGACATACCTTTGGTCGATTTAACCAATTGATGGATATGGAGGTCTACCTCCATTGCAGGACGGTTCCTTTCCCTGGGCTTTAGGCGAATTTTGGTCGTCTTTTTCGCTGCTTCCTTGTTCGAAATGCTGGCTGCAATGGATGCTGCGTCTATATTTTTATGAATAGCAGTATTTCCCTGTGCCACAACCAGTTCCGTTCGGCTAAAATCCATATCGAAGCCATCGTCGGTGGAAATGGTCACCAAATCTCCATGAATACGAGCAATCACGCCCGCAATATCATCATCTAATACAAATACGCGATCTCCTATTTTCATACCCTTAATTTGGCGGTTTGTTTTGATATTTTACCCCAAAAATGTTGTTTTTCATCGAAATTTAAACTTTTCACAACGGAATTTTCGTACAATATTGTGCCTTGATTTAAAAAAAAATTCTATTTTTACGACAACTTGTTGATAGTTACCCCCATAACTATCCTCACTTTAAACATAAAAAGTATGAAAAACCTACTACTATCACTAGCTATGCTATGCATGTCTGGTGCTCTCTATGCCCAGTTGTATGTTTCTCCTAATGCTACTTCCAGTACAGACTCCTACGTCTATGTCAACGATCAGATACTGTACGTTGAGGAGGAAGTAAATTTAGTAAGAAATGACAACGACCCAGCCACAGAAGCAAGTATTTATTTGAGAAACGATGGGCAACTCATTCAAGGTGAATCCGGAAGTACTACCAATGTTGGTACAGGATGGCTGTCTGTATATCAAGACAGCAATAGTGATTCCTATGATTACAATTTCTGGTGCTCTCCAGTAAGTGGAACTTCGGCAACAGGAAACCGTAATTTCGGAATGCCAAGACTGAATGATGTAGAGACTGTAACTAGTTCTGTTCAGGCAAATACAACCACTGCCCTTAACGGCTGGTCTGGCGGATCCGAAACATTAACCATCTCTACGCGGTGGTATGATTGGTGGGATGTTGCCAGCCAAAGATGGCAATGGGGAGGAACTGGAAGCAGGGTACCCGCTGGTTATGGGTTCACTATGAAGGGAACCAATGAAACAGACGATACAGACGGAACTACGGTCTATCAGGATGCCAACAACCAAGTGTACGACTTTAGAGGTCGTCCTAACAACGGTGATATTGTTTTGCCAGTGCAAGTAGATAGTGTCACTTTTACTGATGATAGTCTGTACTACTTCACCTTAGCTGGAAACCCCTATCCTTCTGCTTTGGATTTGAAAGAAGTTTTCTATGATTCGGATAACGAAGAAATAGAGTCGTTCCGTTATTGGGATGAAGACCGATCCATTAATTCGCATTTATACATCCATAACAAAGGTGGTTATGGTACTTGGATTCCTGGACCTGAAGCCGATGACGCCAATCCTGGAATGTACACTGTGCCTACGTTCATGAATTATGACAATGCAGGTAATCCTACTACGGAAACGACTGGTTATACACCTCTATCTGTGGAAAGAAGGTATGCACCCATCGCACAAGGATTCATGATCAAAGCACTAGATTCTTTTGCTAATCTTCCTGCTAGTTCGTCTTGGGATGAACTAATAACCATTAAGAATAGTCACCGCCAATATGTAAAAGAGGGGGCTGCCAATGATTCTGAGTGGCGATTCCGAGAAGAAGATGATGGCAAAGGTGGTACTACTAGCTTTAGCCCAGAAATAAGTGTAGATCCGGGAGGAGATAACAATAACGATGATATTCCTTCTGAGGATTATTCTAACT
>JAHQVM010000117.1 GCA_019634365.1 Flavobacteriaceae bacterium
ATTAATCACCAAACTGTTCAATGGTTATAAGTTCAATACAGGTCCTTTACCCAGTTTTCCTATTAACGTAGAAGGGGTTTCTCTTACGGCTACCCCCACCAATGTCTCACTGGGTGCTTATGAGGGCATGATGTTGGCCTCTGGCAATGTATCGATTTCATAACTTCAAAAAATAAAATATGCCACCCACTACAAAAATCATAAGTCAAGGATCGGTTAAGAGCGAAAATCAGATGATCGTCGATTTCATCAATGTAGGCCAAGGCAATGCCGTTTTGGTTAGCTTTCCCAACGGGAATCATTTGTTGGTTGACTGTGGGTCCCAACAAACCAGTACATCAGGAGCGCGATTTAAGCATGCCCAAAGCTATATTACTAAAGTTGTTGGAAAAAATCAGGTTCACACGGTTGTGATTACGCATGGAGATACAGACCATACTGCTTTTATCCCATATTTGTTAGAAACACAGGAACCCAAAGTTGCTACTTACGGTGGTAAAAGAGCCCATTTGGATCAAGATGTTTTGACATGGATACGAAAATTGGAAAAGGGTAAGAAAACGCAAGTTTATGATTATCCCATGAACTACTATAATTTAGAACCCGATGCTGATTACGGGTCGCCTACCGAGAACGGCGAGCCTGAAATCTATACATTAAGCGCTAATTATGCAGGAGGGGACCCAAATTCGAACAGTGTAGTGTTGCTAATTACCTACGGAACTCAAGCGGTACTCTTAACAGGAGACGCCGATTGGAATACCGAATTAAATATTATGGAAAAAGTTCCAAAATTTTTACTTAAAAAATGTACCCTACTCATGCTGGCCCACCATGGTTCCTATTATTCTACACTTCCCGCTTTCTTAAATGCGCTGTCTCCCAATTTTGCTACAATATCTGCCTCCGGATCCAATATGTCTAATGCACATCCTCGATGTAACGTCATGGAAAATACAGCTAAAAAAACCGTAAATAGTGCGGTAAATCATGGCGTGATTTGTAGCAATGGAAAAGGACTTCCCTACAATAAAAGCAATACAACTCAAGCCATTTTGGTTACGGCTACGAATGGGGATATTCGCTACGTGACCGATGGAACAAATTACAAAATATTAGCTAGTTCCTCAGGAACCTAAGGAGCATATAGAAAGACCTCAATAAAATATAGAAATTCCCTCTAGAATTGATTAAACTCACCAAGGTTCATGATGTAGTGCAATACCTGTTTGGGTAAAATTGTCTAACCTTCAGAATTTTCTTCTAGGTATCTATTTCGATAGATGGCCTTTTTCTTTTCTTCCCTAAGACGTACCGACTTTTTCTTGTATTCACTACGCTCACGGATTTGTTGCATCTGCTTAACGTTCCTGTGTTTTCTTTTGTATCGCTTAAGTGCCCTATCTATACTTTCTCCATCGCGGAGTATGATTTTTAGCATATGGTAATTTTTGACCTTGACAAAATGCTGAGAAGCACGAAAATAATTTCATACTTCAACCTCACCAATCAGGGATATTGGTTGTTATTAAACTTAAAATGCCTGCCCCTAAATAGAAGCAGGACTTTTATAGATGATTAATCCACCAAGGTTACGCGAACTGCGTTCAGACCTTTTTTACCTTGTTCAGTTTCGAACTGAACCTTGTCATTTTCACGAATCTCATCGATAAGACCGCTTTGGTGTACAAAGATATCTTCGTTGGAGTCTTCTGGTGTAATAAATCCGAATCCTTTCGTAGTATTAAAAAATTTAACTGTTCCTTTTTTCATGGTATTAAAATTATCGTTGTTAAAAGCCTTAATTTATTGAAGTAACTCAATGGAGCTTCTGAAAATTTAAGAAGCTTGTGCCGATAAAGAAGAAAGAAAAAACTGATTTAAAAAAAGAAGGTCTAATTAAAAAGAAGATAAATGCTTACTTGGTTATCCTTGGAGAAACTTATACTATAAAAACTATTTGATACTGTACTGTTTTAGTAAGAAAGCGAGGATAAGTAAAGAAATGGTTCTAGACCGAACGAAGCTATCTTGTTGAACGTTGGAACGAAGGTATTGTTAATAATTGGGGTTGGGATCAATTTAATGTTAAATTTTAGTATTGGGCCAAATTACCAAGCATGCCATTGGCATGCGTCAATTTTAGTTTTTGAACCTTCGGGGAGGTAACACATCTTGATAATGACAAAATTATTTTCAAAATATATCAATTGTTAAAATATTTGTCATTATACTGTTCAAGGATTCTCCCTCACACGGAGAATGAAGCTCCCTAACATGATCTTAAAAACGCAAAGCCTATCCCAAAATTCATTACCTTTCCCATGTGGAAAAGAAACTCATAAATATAATTGCCATTCTTCTCTTGGGGTACCTCTTTGTAAGTGCCACCATAGATTTGGATAACCTATTCAACTACGCCAATCAGGACTTTCCAGATTATATCACCGAGGATAATACCGATGGCAATGCAATAGACGATAGGACCGCCACCCTTGGGCGCGTACTTTTTTATGATAAAAACCTATCCAGCGATGGTACTATCTCCTGTGCCAGCTGTCATATACAGGCCCACGCCTTTAGCGATCCAAATATACAGAGCGTGGGGGTAAACGGACTTACTGGCCGGCATTCCATGCGCCTCGTGAATCCGAGGTTTTCGCATGAAGAGCATTTCTTTTGGGACGAACGTGCAGCAACCCTCGAGAACCAGACCACCCAACCCATTCAGGACCATATCGAAATGGGCTTTAGCGGCACCAATGGAGACGCAACGCTTGCAGACCTTATCGACCACCTTGAAAGCTTGGACTATTACAATACCCTTTTCGAATTTTCCTTCGGAGATACCGAAATCACGGAAAACCGAATGCAATTGGCCTTGGCACAATTTATTCGTAGTATGCAATCTTTCGACTCCCGATTTGATGAAGGTTTGGCTCAAGTAGATCATACAGGTGTTCCTTTTCCCAATTTCACTCCCCAAGAAAACATGGGGAAGTCCCTTTTCATTAACACCCCATTCGAAGGTGCCGGCTGTGCAGACTGCCATATCCCTCCCGAGTTCTCCATTACCGTAAATAGCCAGAACAATGGTGTAATTGGTGTAGCTGGAATGCCCGGTGAAGTCGATTTAACCAATACGCGAGCCCCTACCCTTCGCGATTTGGTGAACCCTAACGGCGACTTGAACAGTCCCCTCATGCACGACGGAAGTTTTACCAGTTTGCTCCAAGTAGTGAATCACTACAATGCGATTCCCGACCATCCTGAAAATACAAATCTGGACTCCCGCCTAACCGATTTCAACGGAGATCCACAACAACTGAATCTCACCGATGAGCAAAAACTAGCGCTCGTTGCCTTTTTAGAAACACTTACCGGTTCGGATATCTATACGAATGAAAAATGGAGCGATCCTTTCGATCCAGACGGATCCATAACCATTATTGGAGGCACTTTAGGTATTTCTGAAGGAAGTGTAAATCCCTTTATCTCCATTACCCCCAATCCCGTGAGGGATATGGCCCGCATAGAAACCAATCTTGGACTCCTCAAAATACAGATATATGATGCCTCGGGGAAATTACTGCATTTTAAAGAAGCCGATAGTAGAACCAACGTGGACTTTAGTGCGAGAGCTTCGGGTTTATACTTTGTAAAAATTGAAACCACCGAAGGTGAATCGTTCACCAAAAAAATACTCAAAGCAAGTTACTAGCTTAAGGAAATAAGAGTATATCCTGAGCATGGCCAATTGTTAAAACCAGCCAACCCTAGTAGATTGGATATCCAGGGCTAGTCAGTAGCCCTTTATTATATCAAACCTTTCGCTAATGGTAATTCCATTACCAAAAAGACAGTAAGAATTAAGGCGCCGGATTGGGCATTTCTGTGTGTACTTTTTGAATGTCGCGCAGTACTTCTTCAGAAAGGGAAACATTGATACTATCTATGTTTTCTGAAAGTTGATCCAAAGAAGTCGCCCCGATGATATTGGACGTAACAAACGGACGCTCATTTACAAAAGCCAATGCCATTTGAGAAAGGCTCATACCGTATTTCTGAGCAATGTCCGCGTACTTTTGGGTTGCTAACAGAGACGATTCACTGCTATATCGACTGTAATTTGGGAATAATGTAACCCTTGCACCTTCCGGTTTTTTCCCATTGAGATATTTTCCCGATAATACTCCAAAAGCCAAAGGAGAATAGGCCAAATATCCCACATTTTCCATATGAAGCACCTCGGTGAGCCCTACCTCATCCCGACGCTGTAACAAACTATAGGCGTTCTGTGTTGAAACCATCTTTAGTTTGCCTTTGCGATGTTCCTCCATATAACGCATGATACCAAATGGCGTTTCATTGGATAACCCTACATGACGGACCTTCCCTTGCTTTACATACCCTTCTAGTCGATCGAGAATGGCGGCAATATTATCTTCCCATTCGGCATTGGGAGCATGATGGTAATCCCTCACCCCAAAAACATTCACCGCTCTCTCGGGCCAATGCAATTGATATAAGTCGACATAATCGGTTTGCAAACGTTTCAGGCTTTTATGAAGTGCATCATCCAATGATTCCTTGCTGAAATCAAGATGGGGACGAATGTCTTTGAAAATGCCTCGGCCTGGCCCGGTGATTTTTGTTGCCAATACGATTTTATCCCTCTGGCCCGTTTTGGCCAACCAAGTACCAATATACTGTTCGGTAAGGCCTTGGGTTTCCATCGTAAAGGGAACTGCATACATCTCTGCGGTATCTACAAAATTGATCCCTCTTTCCAGAGCGAAATCCAATTGTTCATGAGCCTCTTTTTCGGTATTCTGGCGTCCAAAAGTCATGGTCCCTAGGCATATTTTGCTCACCTCGAGATCTGTATTGGGTAACTGGGTATATTTCATTGAGAAGACCCCTTTATTGAATGCGGGGCAGTTTTAAATTGGGTTGATAATGCGCATGCGAAGTTACTGAATTTGACGCACTATTTTCTTCGCATTTTTCTTTGATGAAAGTACCTAAAGGCAAGTAGTAAAAGCAGTATTGCTATGCCTAAAAACATATATTGTAACAATGACCCCAACATCCCAGAAGGGGATTCTACCGTACCATAGTATACGAAGGCGGCCCAATAGTAGGGGGATCTTTTTACATTGTCCAATCGGGTGTCATGTAAATACGTGAGTTGGGCTTTTTGAAGGGATTCGCCTCTAGTTCCCTGTACATGCAGTTCTTTGTAAAAGTTGGTCATAATCCTAGAAGTGCTGTAGTCATTTACATTCCATAAGGAATATAGAATATTGTTCGTTCCGGTATATTGAAAAGCCCTAGCCATATTTTGTGCACCTTCACCACGAATTACTTTTCCAACACCCGTTTCACAGGCACTTAACACTACCAAGTCCTTATCGAATTCGTACCCATACAATTCCTCCAAAGTAACCGTTCGATCGGCGAAATCGATGGCTGCAGGATCCGAAAATGTACCCCCACGGGCATGGGTTGAGATATGCAGTATTGAATGTGCCTTGGAATGATCGAAAAAAGCCTGTGCCGAAGCTTCTTCATTCAAAAGCAGGGTCGATTGGGTGTATTCCTTTATCCCTTCGGCTTCATCCAAAGAAAACGTAAGTGCCCGGTTTGAACCTGAAAAAACTGGAAAAACACCCAATACGTTTTGGACTTCCTGTTCTTCAGATTTCCGAAGATAGTCACTTAAGGACAACGCAAGCGAAACCTCCGCTTCCCGTATTAGAAAAGGCATTTTGTCGAATTGAAGCGTTTCCGAGGTTTGTGTCAAAAGCGAGGTAAACGGAACGAAGGATAGCAATCCATCGGGAACAACAACTAGTTTTTCTGCCTTGGGTACTTGTAGCGCATCATACAACTGAAATGCAGCTTGTTTAAACCCGATAAGATCATTGATAATATCGCTTGAACTCTCGAAATAAGAAATATAATCATTTATATATCGCAATATTACATTAACATCCTTTTCCGAATGAGCTAAGCGTCTCCAAATGATCCCTTGATCGCTTACTGCAAATTGATACACAGCATTTCTTCCAAGGAAATAGCTTACGACAGTCTCATTCCTTTCCTGCATGGTATTCTTAGCAGCGGATAGATCGAGGGGCATCGTCCAATGAGCGTTGGGATTACGCTGCTTTAAGCTATCATACAAAATTCGTTGTTCGAGTAATGCGCCATTAAAGGCTTCTTGCAATTCGAGAAAAGTTTTACTGTTATATCGTCCCAATTTTCGCAACTCCTCCATTTCGATAGTGGTTGCGGCAAGTATGCTTTTTGTTTCCCTTATTTGTTCTACCAACGCATCGTCTTCTATTGAAAGTGATTGCTGTAAAAATCTTGCCTCTTGTAAAACCGGATATTTGGATGCCTGTTCCATGGAAAACGCTTGCTCTAACCATATCTCCTCTTTATCCACTTGATATAGGGAAAACAAAATCTCCAAACATTGTTCGGTCCTGATTTTTCGCCTGTTCTGTTGCCATAGCTTGGAGTCCTGCAATCCCGAAGGCGTATTCAGCAAATGAGCAACATAAAAGGCTCTTTGGTAAGCCTCCAATGCCAATTCCTTGTTGTTTTCATCGTTGAGGATTTCCGCATGTAGGTCGAAAGCATCCACCAGCGTATTGTCCGGAAACAACTGATGTTCAGTAGGGAATTCGGTCGCTCCTTTAAAGTGGGGAATTAATATCCTATACAATTCATTAAGGTACGCTAAGGCCTTCTTCGAGCTTCCGGAGATGTGTTCTGTTTGTGCCAAAGCCAATTTTAATTTGGCCCATTCCCGTAAGGAAACGCCTCTGGAATTTTGAAGTAAGTCCTGACACTTTTCTAAGGATTCCAATGCCTTTTCGGGCGTCCCATTCTTCAATTGAATATTTGCCAATAGCTGCAGGGCTTTGGTATTTTTATTATCTCTCTGCAATAGGGACATGACCATCCTCTCTGCTTCATCTACTGCATTCAGGCTGTAGTAATTGGTGGCCATATTCTGAAGAAAACGATCATCACCTGGCACCAATTGAGCCCCTTGTTCCAATACCTGAATAGCCTGCCTGTAATACCCCTTATTCTGAAGAACCACCGACAGGTTGAGCAAACCATAGGCTTCCTCCTCTTTGAGACCTTTTTGCTGCGCTAATAAAATGTACTCCCGGATCGTGTTTTCGGCCTCGGCCAAGGCATTGGTTTTTGTATACAAATTCCCTAAAGGTTTGTAACAAAAATTGATCATGTCGTACTGCTGCAAGTCGTATTCCTGAAAAATCCGTTTGGCAGATTCATAACTTGCAATGGCTTCCTGAAATTGAAAGAACCCATATTGAAAATACCCAACATTGCAATACAAAATAACCTTTGCCAAATATTCTTCATCATTTTTTGGTTGCCAAGCTTCTACCTTTTTTGAAAATGATGCTGTGGCACTTTCAGTTGGGTTTACCCTATAGGTGTCTAACGCTTCATAGGCTTCTTCGGCCGATTGGATCTGCGAAAATCCTTCAGTTGTTAGGAGGATGAGTCCAAAAAAGAGGAGGATGTACCTTAAAATTTCCAAATTCCATAGACTTGAACCTGTGAGGTAGGTTCATTAAAATTAAAGACGTACCGCACACCTACACTTGGGCCAATACGAACCCCGCCAACGTTGGCGCCAAGAAATACTCCACTCTGAAAATTGGTAAAGCTTTCATCGCATTCTATCCGTTGAAACGTATCCCGGGTTTCGTCCCGTATTTCTCCTTCACCGGGAATATCGAAGAAAAACTCTCCGGTTCTTTCAGAAACGCAGGTAGTGCTCAAGTCTAACTTTAATTGCACCCCCGCACCCACTGCCAGGAAATTATTTAGGTTATAACGATAGGAAATGGGTACCAAATAGGTGGTGATTCCTTTTTCTTCATTGGCTTCGGTAAATCTCATAATTTCGGAAATCCCAATATCGTTCACATTCAGGGTTTCGAAGTTTTTAAGATCGTCGAAGGATTTAGCCGAGAACATTACTTCGGCCTGCAAGTACCCACGATAGCTTTTGAAGGGTGAAATTGTGGCCCCCACAAAATACTCTTTGCTGTTGTCTAAATCCGGGTTAAAAATATAACCCGCCTTTGCTCCAATGGAGATCCCGGGTAAAAACCTTGTGGTACTGTAGTTGGTAAGTATGGGTTCGTTCTTATCGAAATAAATGGCGGTTCGGCTTCTGGTTTTTTTCTTGTGAAAATCCTTACCAAATTTCATGCGATACTTTACAAAGCCCTTGGTTGAATCCTTCTGGGTCACACCCTTTTGAGCGGTTCCCGGCAGGTATATTTTCTTGAAGGTAAAGATGATCTTGTCCTTTTCCAAAATGGTGTCGAGGCAGGAATAATTTACTTCCCGTTTGGGGCAAATTCGGCATTTGGGATACATATCCACCACTTCCAAGGTTGACTTATCGAACATCTCGGGTGTGTCTACCTCCAAACGTATGGTATTGGCCGGACCTTCCCCATCATTTTGAAACCGCACTTTAAACTTCACTTTCTTAAGCCGAATAAAACGATAGTTCATGATCGTTCCGCTGGATGACATCTTATTGGGGTCGTGGGAGGTGACAATTTCCAGTTCGGTATCCTTTACGGTATGATTTCCGAAGTTTTCATCGGGAACATAGATACTGCGCAGGGTAACGATGGCGCTGGTATCCTTCAGCATTTCTGGTGTCGTTTTTAGGGTCCGGAAAAGATTTCGTTCTTCGCCAGGTTGCATGTCCTGAAATTCAATTACTTGATAATCGCGATACAATTCTTGGGACTCTTCCAATGTGGCGGGCAAAACAGTCCGCTTGGTGGTATCCTGAATAGCGCTCTTTTTAATGATTAGTTCATTTTTGTTTGAAGCCCAATAACTTTGTTCATTATTGGTTTCTTTGGCATCTGCAAATAATACAGCACTGGAAATCTGTTCACCGTAATGCATTCGGGTGTCTTCCAAAGTGAAATTATTATCCTTGAATTGGGTGTCGTTGTAGAAAAGGTATAATTTCCCATTGGTGACATAGTCCTTGGTGTTCTTATAACTGGTAATAAGTACTACTTCTTGATTGGGCAGGGCTTCTCGATTGGTTTTTACCAAGAGGTCATCTTCTCCTACGAAGGGGGAATTTTCATACGAGCTAGCTATATCAGTGGCATCATTAGGATTGAAATTGACCGAAACCTGCTTGGGTCGGCTATCGGGCGGTTTCCCATTGTCATAATTATTCGTACTCCAAAGCTTTACTTTGTAATCGCCGGGTTTTTTATAAGCATGGGAAGGTTTTTCTTCGAAACTGTAATTACCATCCCCAAACTCCCAATAGTAGGTATAAAATGCCTTGGGTGCTCCGGCTATCTGATTCAATGGAGGCATGTCTGCCCTAAAGTTCACTCGATTGCCCAACACATCATAAAATACGGGAGCATTGCGTGTTAGGGTATCCTGTTGAATCTCCTGAGCCCACAGATTACTGCCACACAAAAGCAACAGCATGCCAACTGCTATTTGAAATCGGGTATACATGCTACAATCCGTTAATGGCGTTAATAAATCCAGATTCGTCGGCCGTCTGCGTCGTCAAGGTGGTCGTTAAAAATTCTGAAGTCACCGTCCCACGCTTGGTAGCAAACACATATTGGTTGTCCTGTACAGTGACGAAAATTGCATCGGTAATAATCCCTTCTGGGATTTGGGCGTGCGTTTCAGAATACACATCTAGATTGGCGTCGTATGCATCGAACAATCCAATGGCTGTGCTCGCTGTATCATAACATAGAAAAACATTACCATTGGTTTTGTTATAACCCGTCGGTGCTTTATTGTAGGCAATGGTTCTCGGAGCGGGATCATTATTATAACGTCCAATACTTTTCCATCCCAAGGTCTGCATGATGGTTTGATATCCAAACAACTTATTACCTGTCGCATCTATGATGGGTTTTTCAAAAACGGGAACCGAAGTGATTTCTTCTTCCCATAGCACGGTGCATTCCAATGCTGGACAAGAAGGAGAATGGAAAAGAAATTGGTGCTCTCCCAGATTATCGGAGGGAACAAATACACGAATGGGCTGTAAAAAGGAAACTGGTTCTCCTTGATAGGTAATATCTATGTAGAAAATGCTCTCGCTAAAAAGGGGTTCAACATTTCCGTTGAGATTAATCCCATTGGTAGACAATTGGCAGGCAATGATTTCTCCTGGTTCGTACATTTCGATCAAGGCTATATCCACCTCCCCATCGATAAAAATTCCATTTTGTTCGAAGGTTTGCGGGTTTACGAAAATCGTGGTCCCTTGTGCGGCTGTAATTTGAGCACCCGAGAGATTGGAAGCCCTAAAATTCTGAACCCGTGGCAAACGGCATTCCATTAAACTGGCTTGGTACTGGGCGCCATCTATGGGCTCTTGGGCATTGGGGCTATGAATGGCTCCAACGGTGCAGTTTTCATCCCCGTCGCTGGAACAGGATAACAAAGGGATGCACGCCAATAGAATTATTGTGAAGTTTCTGATTATCATGGCGGTTAGTTTAGTTGTTTAAAGTTACTAAAAATTGGCTAGACGCTCATTTATGGAGGAATCCCGGCTCGCATTACGCTCACCGGGACACTCCATCAACAAACCAACAGCATCTTAGGGAAGTGCATCGATTAGGGCAAATAATTGAGCTTCGGTAGCAGTCTGCGTAGCACCGATTACTTCAATATGATCTTCACCAATGGTTGCCGACTGAATGGCATATACGTAGTTTCCATTTTGTTTGGACATAAAGATGATATGTACTTCCAAACCAACAGGAATCTGGCCGTAATGTTCTGTAAATAGACCTTGATTATCGTCGTAAATATCCAATAGGGCAAGACCGGGTTCCCCGTCGTAGGAAAGGAATACGCTGCAATTGGTTTCGTCGTAACCTTCGGGGGCATCCACATAGATCAAGGTTTTTGGACCGACAAAGGAGTACCATTTGTCTAAGTTGGTCCATCCAAATTCCTCCCTAAATCCAGCATAACCTGTAACATAGGTTCCGTCTGGGCCCATTCCTTCTCCTTGCATCACCTGCTCTTCGTCCTCTTCCCAAACGACTTCACAGTCTAGGGTGTCACAACCTCCTTCGGCAGAGAATAATCGCATGTCGGGGTCGAAGGTTTCACTGGGAACGAATACCTGAAAGTTGTTGGCTGGAAATACTTCTTGACCATTTTTATCGGCCCTCACAAAGAATTCACCTCCTGA
Source organism: Flavobacteriaceae bacterium (assembly GCA_019634365.1). Lineage (GTDB taxonomy): Bacteria > Bacteroidota > Bacteroidia > Flavobacteriales > Flavobacteriaceae > Aureisphaera. The sequence continues at coordinate 11,288 of JAHQVM010000117.1, forward strand.
GATCAGGGTCTCGATATCTCCATCACTATTTTTTCCATTGGTGGCAATTCGCTTTAAGGCCATATCGCCTTTCCCATAGACTTCCAATAGTTGAATAGTAACATTGCCCGTAATTGGACTGCCATCACCATCAACAAACGCATTGGGTCCAAAAACAATATTGGTTCCTTGGTTTCCCACTACGGTTCCTCCAAAATCGGCATCGACCGTAAAGGTCTGCAGGTCTTCCTCCCGGTTGTTCTGAATGTCTTCAGAAAGTTCGGTTCCATCTATTTCTAGCGGGGGAATCACGATCACTGGATCGGCATCATCGGAGATGCTACAACTTACCAATGCAAGGCACAAAGCACTTACCAATAGGAAATTGGTTAGCATGACAGATACATAATTTTTAAGGGGACTGTGGTTCATTTGTAACGTTTTCATAATTCTTGTTTTAGTGTTTACACCCTTATATCCACAGTAGTTAAAATTGTTACCCCTTATTTCGAAAATTGTAATTGAGTTTCTTAAAATTCCATAAAGTCAACCTAGATCTAGAACCAATATCAACCCATGGTTCCTATGGAAACCATTTACAAAAGCATTTAGTTTGTGACTATCTTTAACATGGGAACTGAATTCCAAAAAAATGAAAGACAACTACTTATTTATCCTTTGGCTGCTATTGCCGTTTTTCCTTGCCTGTGAAAACAAAGAGGAGGTTTCTATAGGGTATGAAAACCAAATTGGGGATACCCATTACGTAGCTGGGCTGGACACTGAAGAATTTGAATTCTGTGATTCGACCAACGTCTTGCATAAAAGGGCCTATGTTGGTTATCATGGAGGAACTCAAGCCTTACTCGAGGAACTTAACGGCTTTTATGATGATCGATTCATTCCTACCAATTTCGAAGGGTTTTTTATCGTTCGTCTTGGTGTAAATTGTAATGGGCAACCCGGAAGGTTTAGAATAGAGTCTCTGGACACACAGTTCAACCCTCTTGAAGAAAACAAAGAATGGGAAGATTATATATTGTCTCTTTCCAGACGTTTGAAAAACTGGAAAAAGCCTTACTATCGGGGCCAATTTTATGACGGCTACACCTTCTTTATCCTAAAGTTCAACAATGGAAAAATGGAGAACTATGAGATGTAAACTCCTTTTATTACTGTTATTTGCGACACCGTCGTTGTACAGTCAAGGCAATTGTACTATTTATCCAGAAGGTAGCGAAGAACGTGAAGCCTGCCAATTGTGCCATCAAGCCATAGAATTCCCACAAGGAAGCCGGGAATCGCAGATACTTTTCGATCAAGCCATCGAAATTGGCCCAAACTATGCCTGGGCCTATTACCAGAAATCGATTCCCTACTTAAAAAGGGGCTTTTTAACAGAAGGTTTAGCGATCCTTAATAAAGCCGTTGCCTTAAATCCTCTGGATTATCTGTGCTACAGGGCTTATTGGTATTGGCAATACAAGAATTATGAATTGTGCGTTAACGACTTGGAAACTTATTATGCCATGCCCAATGCCTTTATCCAGCAAACCCCGGGTGGCGAAAAGAATATGAAAAATATTCTTGCTCTGGCCTATGCCAAAACCAATCGATTGAGTCAAGGTATTGACATAATGGAAAAACATATCAATTCGTTTGAAACAGATAGTGATATCGATTTAACAGATTACCATACGTTGGGGGTACTCTATTTCAAGTCCAATCAATTTGAAAAAGCGATTGAGGCATTTCAGAAACAACTATCCCTAATAGAAATAACAGACACCCATTATTTCCTTGGTTTGACCTTCGAAAAAACCCAAAATTATTCCGAAGCCTTGGTTGCTTTGAACAAGGCATTGGAAAGTCTCGACCAACCCAACAGATATTCCAATTACAATGCAGGGTTTCCTGTTTACAGAAATGATATTATAGGCCTACTCAATACCATTCAACCTAAACCAAAAAAGGAATAGCGTAACTAAAAAAGGCCCCGCACATCACAGTGAATGCACGGAACCTAAGGTTAGCCAGAAGAATCGGGCCGTTACTTCTTAATAAATTTGAAGGATTGGGTTTGTCTGTTTTCATCGGCAATGGTCACAAAGTATATTCCTGAAATAAGACTTTCAACGTCAATCGCCTTAGATGAATCCAATGAACCTTTGGCAACTTTTCTTCCCATCGCGTCATAAATGGTATAGGAAGTAGCGTTCGTAATCGTTGTATAGAGCACATCACTCACTGGGTTCGGGTAAATCACACCCGTTTCAATCTCTTGATCTCCTGTGGAAAGCACGGTATCACATAGGTCTTCTGAATAGTTATACCCATTCATGTTAAGAGCCAACGGTGAGGTGAATACGGGAATCAAAGCAGAGCTAACCTGAATGGTTAAGGTAGAAATCCCAACGGGGTTGATGTTCAGTACTAAATTATCACAAAGGTTTCGTTTGCTGGGATCTGTCTTGTACAATTCGGCAGCAGTGAAACTAGCACTGTTGTTTCTTCGGTAACCTACATGGAAATAGTCGTTAATGGTTCCGGTAGCATTTTGGTACACAAAACTCATCTCGGGATAGTAGATTAATGGCATCTGACCGATCCAGAAATTGAACTCATCACCCGTAGGCTCTGTATGAGGAACAAGGAATTGGTAGTTCAATCCAACAGGGTTACCCGTAGCTTTGTCGAATTCATAAACGAATACATTGCTCTGACCGAAAAACGAGGTTCCTCCACTGGTCCAATTCTCATCTCGATCGTAACCAACAATTACTAAATTGTTAGGACTGCTTAAAGATTCCATGATGGTAAACCCATAGCGATCAAGGTCACCAGAGCTTGCATACCATGACTTTGTGAAATTGATAGCTCCAGTTCCATTATTGTACACCGTTACTCCGAAGTAATGGGAAATGGAATAGTTGGTCAACATATAAATTTCATTGGTGCCTGCATCGTAGTATGCATCGACACTAACATCTTGGGAGTTTCCAAAAATGTAACTATTGTCCCAAACCAGATTTCCCATGAAATCGATCTTATGAGCCAGTACTCCTTGTTGGGTCATCCCCGAAGAATTCAATCCTGTGGCACTCCCTGTGAGGAAATAGCCATCGACCGTTTCGGTAATGCGATTTACAAAATCGTAGTCGGCTGAAGTTCCGGGAGCAATCCCATCTACCTCGGTGGCCCACATGAAATTGAGTGCGGCATCTGTGCGCAATACAAATCCAATATTGGTTGCACAAGTCGTATCCAAATTGTAGCAATCGCTGAAGAATCCAGCAACGATTAATCCTGGATCTGGAGCACCATCGCCGTCGGCATCGCTTTCGGTATATTCGAGATGCAGTCCCCTAGAGTTGAAATTGGGAGAAACCATATCATAGTATTGTGTGTTCAATACTACACCCGTGGCAGCTTCGATTTCAGCAATAAAAACACGCTTTATCCCGGCCACATCTACAGATCCTGTGATGTATACCAAATCGAAACGGTTTACAATATCGAACACCCTAGCGTTCAATAAAGGAAGGGCATCGTATTCCATGGCCCATACCACATTCCCAAAAGTATTCACGCGCTTAAGGGAAATTACTTGGTTGGTCATGGAAGGATCGAAAAGATTGGAAGCCACCATAATATCATCGCTTCCATCATTAATGATCGTCTGATTGAGATCATGGTAGTGTTCATTGGCTACACTCACATTGCTTTGGTACTGAGCGGCCATGTAAAAGGTCATTAAAAAAGTAAGGGTCGTAAGTAGTAATTTAGTTTTCATAATTAACTGTTTTAGTTTTTGTTATTCACCCTTATATCCTCCGCATTTCAAATTGTTACCCCTTACCCGAAAAAAAATTAAAAAACCCCCTGAAAACAATGTTTCCAGAGGGTTTTGAGTTATGAAATAACAGCTTATCGCTTCACTAATTTTGAGGTAAAGGAGTTCCCCAAGGCACTGCGTACATTCACAAAATAAACACCTGTGGGTAGGGAAGCCACATGAATCGACTCTTCTCGATTGCCTCCTGCTCTCTTTTCGATTATAACAGACTTACCGCTTATGTCCAGCACTTGGATTTCCGTGATGGTATCTTCCAATAACTGTATGGTAAATACATCATCCACCGGATTTGGATACAGCGCCATCTTCTCTTGCGGCAACTCGGCCACAGTATCATTGGATAGCGCTCCGCCATCAAGACCATTGAGTATGGCATCGATAATGGCTTCTCGCATCGTTTTCTCCATATCCTGTTCGTGCAAGGTGTTAAACGTTAATTGATAAGTGAATCCTTCGTCATAACACCCGCATTCTGGGGTATACATTCCTACGACGTATAACTGATTGTCTACAAACGTATATCCTGGGAAGGTAGTGGTTAATCCCCATGCCGGTCCTGGAACCGATGCAAATGGAGGCAACATACTTCCTCCACCATTACCAAAGGCAAAGGTGCTGAAGTCGATAGACAACGGGAATCCTGTTTCTGCCACAAACCAATAGTATTCGCAATCGGAACCGTGCAGGGTATCGTCTGCCGTAGAAATGGTATTTAAAGAACCCGTTATCGTATTGGAAGTTCCATCGTGCTGAACGGTTATCTGCAGGTCCGGATCGGCCAATTTACCCACATAAATATCATCGATGGCAAGGTCGTTACCGTCTCCGTTTCCTCCTTCGTCCAATAAGATTCGAACATTCTGGGAAGTTCCCGTGGCGGTAAAGGTAATCTCAACATTCTGCCAATCGCATGGATCTGCGGGGTTCGTATTGATCGTTTGTGCTCCCGATGATGTGGTTCCGGCATTCATAAAGACGACGGGAAGAATATCGAACGTACATTGTGGCATGTTCTTGAAATTCGCACAAAACTTATAGCGCTCCCCTTGTTCCAAACCAGTAAGGGTCTGCTCCCAAATAATGGCGGTGCTTGTTTGCTGGGTACGACCATTCACGACCATGAACAAATCATTCACGGCATAGGTAATGGGATCATCACAAAACGAATGATCGGTCACCGTTGCACCAAAATTGGCTGCAGAATTAGTCACATCGTATTCCCCAGGATAGGTACTTGCAGTTTGAATATAGCTGCTGGAAAAACCAGTATTTCCAAATTCGAAATTACCATTGGTCACCAAGTTCTCATCGGGACAGCAATAAGATCCTTCATCGCCATTTTGGCTATCATCACAGAAACAAACGTCGTTATTAATTCCAGGGCGTTCCCCATCTTGAACTCCCAATACTTCTTTAGACGATTTTTGGGTTACCGTCACCAAGTTTCCGTTGAGATCAATAAGGTCGAAAGTAAGCACGGCTACCAAGTCATAGCACGAACCGGGTGTCTGATCCGGAAAATCGGTTGGTGCAAGTGTAAATGAATAATTTGGTGCAGCAATAGTTGGGGAGGTAATGGTATTTACCAAAGCATTACTCTGATAAATTTCCAAGGTAATATTCACATTGGAAGCTCCAGCAGGAACCAAGAAATCCCCGTTTACGGTGTATGGAAAATACAAACAATCCCCATCCTGAAGATTCAAGTTGATATCCCCTTCATTCACATTTTCGCATTCCTCACAAACATCATCTACATAGGTATACCCCTTATGCCCTCCTGCAGAGCAATCGGAATTGATAAACATGATCACCACTTCCTGCCCGATATGAGAGGAAAGATCCAGATAAGCACAACGCCAATCACGGAAATAGGTAGTTCCTCCATTTACGGCATTGATAAAGGGATTCCCTGGATTTCCCACATCCACGACCTTATCGATTGTTGCTCCAGACATGTCTGTTGCCTCAGCGATAAAAAATACTTCGGTACCGTTTATGGATCCGTCGGGATTGGAATGACTTCTGTCCATAACAATAGCATATTGAAAATAGTATTCGGCATTGGCAGGAGTCACAACGAAGCGTTTGGCAACCCCTTCGGCTCCAAAGCCTGGCTGATCATTCCCCAATCGCAACGACTGTGTTCCGGTAGTTCCAGGAGCCGTTCTCTGCAATGGGAAGGGTGGGGAAGCCACAGAAATGACAGGATCCAATCCTGTAGTTTCCAAAGACGTATAATTTTGCCCAAATCCGGTTCCCGTAAAAGGAAGCGGTGCAATTCCAGGACTGGTAACCAATCCGTTTTCAATGGGTATGGTGGTTAAACTGTGGGTTAGACTTAGCCCTGTCCAATCATTGTACCCATCCTCGAACCCACCATTGCGGCAAGGATCATTGCTTACAGGTATGTCGTTCAAAATAGCACTGATGGACGGAGAGGCCTTAAAAGAAGTCAATGCCTGATTGGCTTTGAATTCATTCAGTCGGTTTTCAAATTCTGAAGGGGACCAACGCACATCGTAATCGAAATGGAGCTGTTTCCCTTGAAAGGTCACCAAGGTGTCTCGGGTTTGCCCAATGACTAGGTTCGATACGAACAATAACATGAGCACGGTAAAGGAATAAATAGTTTTCATAATTGAATGTTTTAGTTTTCCTACTCTGTTTTCGGCTTTTCGGATTCCGCCACTTTCAACCCTATATCCCTCTCCCATTTAATTGTTACCCCTCTGTGATAATTTTTATACCTTTAAACTACTCTTACAAGTGTTTATGGGGCAGAACACGGTTCATGAAGACCAAAAATATATTGATGCATTACTGCAGAATGACGGTAAGCGTATCCAGGAGATCTATTCCAAATTTGCCCCCAAAGTGATCGGTTTTGTAAAGCAGAACAGTGGTGATGAAGATGCTGCGAAAGACCTTATTCAGGAGGTGATCATGATCATCTACGATCAAGCGAAAACCAAAAATCTCAAGCTTAGCTGTCCTTTCGATGCCTACTTTTTTATGATCTGCAAAAGGAAATGGTACAGTAAATTGAAAAAAAATGCGAAAGAACAGGTAACAAATGAGCCCTACAGTGGATTTGATTCTGAAACATTGCATGAGCAGGTGCAGGAAACGGAGCAATTCGATACCAAAATGCAACTGTACAAAGAACTGTTTCAGAAATTGGGAGATACCTGTAAAGAGATTTTACAGTTGTCCTTCGGGAGTTTTTCTATGGAAGAAATCGCAAACCAACTCGATATTTCCTATGCCTATGCGCGAAAGAAAAAATCCCTTTGTATCGGACAGCTTACCAAATGGGTACAAGCATCTCCCTTGTACAAACAACTAAAAGAAATATAGCACCCCATGGACGAGGCAACCACTATATTATTCGAAGATTATCTGGAAGGAATCCTTTCTGAAGAGGATCGCTTTGCTTTCGAAAAACGCCTTGAGGAAGATGCAGAATTCGCAAGCAACTTCCACACCTACAAGGACATTCGCGATCATTTGTCGCATGAATTTTCGGAAGAAAGAAATGAGTTTAAAGATCAATTGAATACCATAAGCGACGGATACTTCGAAAAAGGCACTTCCGAAGAAAAAGAAACCAAGGTAATACGATTTCGCCCTTGGCAATATGGTATTGCAGCTTCCATCGCGTTGCTCATCGGATTTTTTATTTTTCAGAATGCAGGTTCATTAGAACACGGCGATTTCACCTTTTCGGAACAAATCACTCTTACTGAACGCAGCGATAGTTCCGAAGCATTGAAGCAGGCCGAAGACGCTTTTAATGAAGGTAATTATGAAGTAGCGATTCCCTTCCTCTCTGCAGCCTTGGAAAATAATCCGGATAATCCGGAATTGCTATTCTACAAAGCCTTGGCTCATGATGCCTTGGAAGAATATACTGCAGCCGATAGTTTGTACGAACGCCTGAGGGCGGGCAATTCGCTATTCAAACACAAAGCAGCATTTTACAAAGCCATTAGTCTTTGGAAAAGGGACAACATAGAAGGTGCCCAATCCCTTCTCAACACCATTCCTGAAAATGCTCCCGAATATAAGGATGCTCAGAAAATCCTAAAGAAATTATAAGTCATTCAATAATCGGGTAATTTCATCCAATTTTGGGGTGAGAATCACCTCGATTCTTCTATTCTTGGAACGTCCTTCGGAGGTGCCATTGGAAGCAACGGGTGCATATTCACCGCGCCCTGCAGCTGTTAAGTTGTCCTTTGGGATTCCACTATTCTTCGTAAGAATCGTAACAATTGCCGTGGCTCTTTTGGTAGAAAGATCCCAGTTGTTCTTAATGTTTCCGCTACCGCCATAGGGCACATTATCGGTATGGCCTTCTATTAATACCGCGATCTCTTTGTTTTGAGCCAGAACCCTTCCCAAAGCCACGACGGCTTCTTGCCCACGGGTATTTACCGCCCAACTACCGCTATCGAAAAGCAATTTGTTTTCCATAGATACATAGACCTTTCCATCGCGCTGTTCTACTGTAAGCCCATTGCCCTCAAAATTGGTAAGTGCATCGGAGATGGCATTTTTTAGGGCGCTCATCTTGGCATCTTTGGATGCAATAATGGACTCCAGCTCATTCACTCTATCCGATCGATCCTTTAATTGTTTTTGGATGGCAGCCAATCGTTGTTCTTCTTCCATCAACGCCTTTTCCTTGGCTTCCAACTCTTCCAATAACTTCCTGTTGCGTTCCAAGTTTTCGGTTAGCGCCGAAGAGCTATTGGCCTCCAATGCGTCGTAGGATTCTTTCATACGATCGTAATTATTCTTGGCTGCTGCCAATTCCATTTCGGCCTGGGTTTTTTCGGCTCGGAGCTTTTCGAGTTCCTTTCTCAGGTTTTCAATGGTATAGCTCTCACCATTTCCTCCTTGCCCATCCAATTGCGCCATCAAGGCTTCGTTTTCAGCCTTCAGGGCATCGTGCTGTGCCTTAAGATCTTCGTATATTTTTGAGGAAACGCAAGAGGTTGTCATGATGGCAACGGCGATTCCGAATAAGATGTTTTTCGTCATGATATGAGTATTTGGGGATTATGATTTTAGTGGAAAAATTCCATCGTATAGTTCCTATATTCTGTTTGCGTGATTCCCTGGGCATAGGGAATATTGGCTGGCTGATTGTATTTGGTAAGATAGGCTTCGTTTATGGCTTCATGAATTTCATCTTCCGCAGCAACTTTCCTTCCTTTCACTTCAATAACCTGGTTACCATATTTAATCTCACCACGTCCTGTCCGTTCGAATTCGGTGAACCAACTTCTCTCACTTTTGTTCCAGCTTCGGGAAAAAAGCCTTCCCCCTACCTCGACCATCCAAATTTCGAGAAACGATTCACGCTCCAGTCCCCCTTTAATTTCTATGAGGGTATGGGTGCTGAGATAGCTTAATACGTCTTCTGGAAAATTCATTCTCACCATTCCAATTCTACCAAATGCGGACAGTGGTCGCTATGGTGTGCTTCGGGTAGTATAACGGCTCGTTTCAAATTTTCTTGCAACGGCTGTGCTACCATGTTGTAATCGATACGCCATCCTTTATTATTGGCCCTAGAATTTGCCCGATAGCTCCACCAAGTATAGTTGTGGGGTTCTTTATTGAAATGCCTAAAGGAATCTATAAATCCACTTTCGATAAAATTCCCGATCCACTCCCGCTCCACGGGTAAAAATCCGGAGACATTTTTATTGCGAACAGGATCGTGAATATCGATGGCTTCATGGCAAATATTGTAATCACCACAAATTACAAGGTTGGGCACGGTCTTCTTCAGGTCGTTCACATACTCCTGAAACATGGCCATGTATTCCAATTTATGCTCCAATCGAGCCATATTGGTTCCGCTAGGTAAGTACAGGCTCATCACAGAAATATGGTCGTAGTCTACCCGAATGTTTCTGCCCTCCATATCCATGGAGGCGATTCCAGTTCCATATTCTACATGCTTGGGTTCTTCTTTACTGAAAATGGCCACTCCACTGTAGCCTTTCTTCTCGGCACTGAACCAATAGTGATGCGAGTAACCTGCTGCCTCGATCTCTGCAATTTCTACTTGATCTTTATTCGCTTTGGTTTCTTGGATACAGATTACATCGGGATTAGCACTTTTCAACCAATCGATGAAACCTTTTCTCATCGCAGCGCGAATGCCGTTTACGTTATATGATATAATTTTCATCTTAATAGAATATTTAATAAACAGTACGATAGAATGTCCAAACAATTCATCGCCATTGGGTTCGTAATTTTGTTCAAGGACAATTCATACACTACTGTGATTGCAATTCAGGCTAAATTAAATAACAATGTATATTTACAAATGGGCTTCCCAGAAAGGTTTTCACAAAACAATCAACAAAATAAAAACCCCATGGGTAAGTTGTAGTACGTATGAAATGGTATCTCTGTCTTTTTTTATTCTGTTTGGGCCTTAGCTCCCTTGCACAGGATACCCTTTCCAATTACAAATCGAAGCGGCTCGCCATTAAGGATACCGTATACCTCAACAAAGCCGGAATTAATCCCACCGATTTTTCTGTTTTGGACAAGGCGGGTCAACCCATAGACAGTATTTCCTATCAAATTAATTTTGAAAAAGGCTGGGTTGTCTTTCCTGAAACAGCCCAACAACGGCACGATACCATCACCATTAATTATCTGGAATATCCTGATTACCTCACCCGGGACTATTTTTTGTTGGATCCTAAAATCATTTCTGAAAATACAGGAGCTTTAGACAAGTTATATACCTTGGGACAAAGCAACCGGTCGTTGACCAATACTCCATTCGCAGGGCTCAATACCTTAGGAAGCATTACTCGGGGAGTCACGATTGGGAGTAACCAAAATGCGGTCGTTAATAGTGAACTGGATCTTCAGATTACGGGAAAACTGAGTGACAAGATTGGTATTAGGGCATCCATTCAAGATGCCAACATTCCTACGCAGGAAGGAGGATATTCACAAAGTTTGGACGAATTCGACCAAATATTCATCGAATTGTACGGCGACAAATGGAATATACGTGCCGGAGATGTGGATCTTATAAACAACCACACCTATTTTGGTCGTTTTACCAAAAAAGTACAGGGGATCTCCTTGGGCGGTACTTTCGATCATGAAAACGGGTCGAAAACCACGGCCTATGCTGCGGGTGCCTTGGTTCGTGGTGTTTTTCAAAGGAGCCAATTTCAGGGTCAGGAAGGTAATCAAGGACCTTATAAGTTAGTGGGACCCAATGGGGAGCTTTTCATCCTCATCGTTTCGGGAAGTGAACGTGTCTATGTAAATGGGCTTTTACTGAAACGGGGTGAAAACGAAGATTATGTGATCGACTACAATGCCGGAGAAATAAAGTTCAACCCTACCTACCCAATCAATGCCAATATGAGGATTACGGTAGAGTATCAGTTTACCGATCAGAATTACACGCGCTTTATAGGATATGGTGGTGGCGAATATGAGGCGGAAACTTTTAAGGTGGGTGCCTATGTCTATTCCGAAAGCGATGCCAAGAACCAGCCATTACAGCAAAGTCTTACCGAAGAGCAAGTAACCATTCTCTCGGCTGCGGGTGATGATACAGACCTCATGAATGCGCCTAGTGCAGTTCCGGATACTTTTTCTGAAAATAAAATCCTGTATCGAAAAGAAGATGTAAACGGGACTGAGATCTTCGTTTTCTCCAATGATCCGGAAGATGAATTGTTCAATGTGCGCTTCAGTTTGGTTGGGGATAATATGGGGAATTACATCATAAGCGATGAAAGTGCGATTTCACGTATTTTTGAATTTGTCCCGCCCATAAATGGGGTACCTCAAGGTAATTACGAACCTATTATACGGCTGAATGCGCCGGAAAAACTTCAATTGGGCGGAGTGTTTGGAAGTTATCGCCCTTCAGAAAAAACGCAAGTGGATTTCGAACTTACCGGAAGCATTAATGATGTAAATCTATTCTCCAATATTGACAATGACAATAACGAAGGGTTTGGTGGGCACTTTCTGGCCAAACAACGCTTGTGGACGACAAGCGACACCCTGCAAATTAATGCGTTTGCCTCCTTGGACTATATCGATAAGGATTTTAGAACGATCGAACGGCTTTACAATATTGAATTCAATCGTGACTGGAACTTGGAAAACCCACTGGGGGATCAACGTTTTGTGACTTCGGGAGTGGAGCTTTCCCATCCTAAATATGGAGGTGGAAGCTACGAATTTCAGAATTTGGACTATTCGGAAAATTTTCAGGGTACCCGGCATGTCTTATCGTCCCTATCCAAATTCAACAAACTACAAGTGCTCCTTAACGGAAGTTATTTAGACAGTAAAGGAGATGTGCTGGAGTCCAAATTTGCCCGAGCCCAAGTAAATGCGGCCTACTCTTTCGAAAAAGCCTGGGTGGGTGCCAAGTACAATGCCGAAGACAACGAAGTAAAGGCGGTTGCCAATGATAGTTTGACCCCGTTGAGCCAACGGTTTGCTGCGTATGAAATTTATACCGGTGTGGGAGATAGCACTAAGGTGTATGGGCAAGTGGGGTTTCGCTATAGGGTAAACGACAGTCTTCGAAACAACCGAATTGAACGGGTGAGCACTTCGCACGATTATTTTGCCAATGCAAGGCTTATTCAAAATTCCAATACCCAGTTATCTGTCTTTGGTAGCTACCGCCTTCTTAAAAATGAAGACGAAGCTATGGAAGATGAAAAGGTGTTGAATGCGCGTGTACTGTATTCCCAAAACCTGTGGAAAGGGGCCGTGCGCTTAAATACTGCGCTGGAGTCAAATAGCGGAGTAACTCCGCAACAGGAGTTTACCTATGTGCAGGTTGAAGCGGGACAGGGAACCTTTACTTGGATCGATTATAATAATAACGGGGTTCAGGAACTGAACGAATTCGAGATCGCTCAATTTCAGGATCAGGCAGAATATGTTCGCGTGTTGCTTCCCAACCAGGTATTCGTAAGAATTAGAAACAATAAATTGAGCCAGACGGTCACCTTGAACCCCAAATCATGGCAAAATGCAACGGGATTCAAGAAATTCCTTTCCCGGTTCTACAACCAAACCAGTTACGTAATCGACCGAAAGGTAGAGCGCACGAACGATATTGCAGATATCAACCCTTTTAAAGGTGGAGGTGTCGCACAATTGGGGCTTACCCTAAACTTCAGGAATGCTATTTTCTTTAATCGCGGGAAACAACATTTTACGACCAGTTACACCTATATTTCAAGTTCTGCCAGCAATCTTATCTCTTTGGGACTTCAGGAAAATACGTTGGAAAGCCATCAATTAAATTTCAATCATAAGTTCCAGGATTTTTGGTTGCTTAATATGAAGGCTTCTTTAGGAAATTCAGACAGTCGCTCGGAAAACTTTGAAAACAGAAACTTCGATTTGGATACCTATTCCTTGAACCCCAAATTGTCCTATCTGTTGAATCGACAAACGCGTTTCGACATTTTTTATCAGTATTTGGACAAGGCCAATGTATTGGGTGAAATGGAAACTTTGCAACAGCAGAAAGTAGGGGTTTCATTTGCGTATAACAACGTTCAGAAGATTTCCATTTCGGGAGAATTCAACTACATAGACAATGCCTTCGAAGGGAGCGCATTTTCACCTGTTGCCTACACCATGCTTGAAGGATTGCAACCAGGGACCAACTTCACATGGAATCTTTTGTTTCAGAAACGCATTACCAAATATCTCGATGCCAATTTATCCTACTTTGGACGTAAAAGTGAGACTTCCAGCACCATACATACGGGAACCATTCAGCTTCGGGCTTATTTTTAAAAGAAAAGCGAATCCTCTCGAACCCGCTTCTCACTATTATGAAAAATTAACTCTAAATTATTCTACGATAATCTTCGCACTAACAAAAGTTTTTAGTCCTAGGTTACCCATTTTAATAAGGTATACTCCTTTTGGAGCGTAGGACATGTTCAATTCGTACACATAACGATCACCCTCTTTTTCAAGGTTGTTGAAAGCCAATTGCTGACCCAACATATTGTAAACTCCGATGGAACCGATCTCATCATACGACGTTCTCAGGGAAATTTCGAATTGGCTGTTACCTTGGTTCACTACCAAAAGCTCAGAAGCTTCAATAGTAGGATCGTTAAGACCTAACACCTCTTGAATATCTACGGTATAGTCTTGTACCTCACCAAATGAGAAATCGGTACAAGGGTCATTAATATCTCCACTTGCTGATGTGTCCATGGCCTTTGCCCTTAATCGGTGTTGACCAATTGGCGCACCTACTGGAATGGTTAACGTAAAGTCTTCCAAGACATCTGAGCTCTGAAAGAATTCTCCTGCAATGAGTTGTTCAGAAGGTTCGAAAACTCCATCATCATTAAAATCGATCCAAACTGAAAGAGCCTCTACACCTGCTCCATCATCCCAATTTTGCTGCGCTTGAAGCGTATATACATTGGATCCAGCCTGATTGCTTAGCATAGTAGATAGGTTGGTCCTATCGGCATATCCTTGCGGACTGGTAGCTGGTTCTGTGTTACATCCATTTCCACCATCATCGGCATCGATCGTATTCAAAATAAATTTCTTAATCCCATCAACATTACAACCTGATACGGCGGTAGGTTCACAGTATATAATTCCACTGGTTACAATACGCGAAGTAGGATCATTGGATGGATTGGTATCCCCTGCGAGATTGGTTTGAGCTTCTAGGGTATAATCGCCTGGAACAGATAGATCGGCTTGTGTAGCAAAAGTGAAAGTAGCAGTAGAAAAAGCTGGTATTGTACCTGCAAAATTCTCAACCACTGGAGTTCCTGCATTTATAGTATACTGAACCTCTGGATTTGTAATATCATTGTTTCCGTAATTCCTAATAACAATAGATACATCTTCATTGGCAGTTAAAGGGCCATCGTTTGGAGAAGTTATTACATCGGCACCGATATCGTCGGCTCCAGCAGGATCCAACGTAAATGCCCCAACTACTCCATGGGTAGCCGATTTTCTATATTCTGTGATATACCAATAAGTCCCATCATTTGTTGGGTCGATATCAATTTTCCCATAGTCTCCAAATCGGAAACCTGCAACATTGGCCGTTCCCATATCGATATTTTGCTCTATGACAGTCATGGCTCCCAGGGGATCACTTTCGAAACGTCCCGTGTAATAGGAACTTACTCGAAAATCTGTTGGATTTGGTGTCAAAGGCCCAGCCATGGCATTATAACCCATGGCTATATTCCCATTGGAATCCAATGTTAAGCTTCCCATCCATGCATGTTTTCCATTGGGAGAAGTGAAGGTTCCTTCTTGGTATAAGGACCAAGGCAAGCCATCATCGTCTTGCCGGAATTCATACCAACGAATCCCTGCTTGTTCACCGGGTCCTCCGTCGATATCTACCACATGGCAGAATACTGCTGAATTGTGCGTGCCAAATTTTCGGAACTGTGCCTGATTCATAATGGTTTGCTGAATAGCATCAATGCTAGAGCCCCCTCCAGGTTGGGTAAGGTTGGCAAATCCGCCCCCATCGAACACCCCAATAAATGGTGTTACAGGAAACTCAGTCGCAGCAGAAACGGTTGAGTTGGCAGGAGTAACCCAATCTACATCCACAGTCCATAGTTTTAAGTGGTCATCGGTAATACCCGCAAAAGCGTCATCTTGCAGGAATACAAAAGGGGCAGCACCTGTAGCAGGATAGTTATCATCGGCCACATTAAAAGCCTGTGGAGCATAAAAACCTCCTGGACCTGTGGAGATTCCTGGTAAACCAAAGCCTTGAATTCCAGCAGTTGGATTCCCAGCCAGCATGGCATCTCTTTCTAGGGCATGAATTCTTTCGGCACCTCCCTTATTGGCAGCAATGTAATAGGCATCACTCCAGACAGATAATTTCTGATAATCTGTACCCATGTTAAACTGGTAGCTATTCCATCCGGCCGTTACAGGGTCTGGACCATCTGATACGGCTACCTGAATACCATTAAAGGAGTTTCCGGCGGCGGTTGCAGATAGTACACTTACCACCCATCGATCCGCTAATGCATCATAGGAGACGGTAAGGTCGCAACAGGTATCGCTATTGGTAAAGATGTTACTGTCATCCAATTCGCCTGTGAGAGCATTTCCACTTTTATCATAAATGATGAATCCAGTGTTGAAAACCACAAAAACATGATTAGATCCGATTGCCAATGATGGATCCGATGGGGATCCACCAGAATCATAGGCATCGAAGACTAATGTTGGGGGAGCAACCCGTATGGTCCCTTCGGCTGGATTGGGGTGACTCGCCAAATAATCATCTTGTTTTTGAGGGTCTTTCCCTATAATTACTTTATCTCCGAAGTGGCGTTTGTCTTTTATTGCTCGAGGGCTCATATCGGCTGGAATCAATTCTCCAGCTCGAGAAGCCAACGAGGGGGCATGGTACATAGATACCGATTCTGAGGAATAACTCGCAGGGGTTTCTACGTTTGGTGTTTGTTGTGCACTTACTGCAAAGCAAGTAAGGAGGATACATAACACAACGGCATAATTTCGTTTCATTTCAAATAGTTTTTGGTTAAATTTTTAATGATGTCTTAAAAATACAACCCATTCCACTAAATTCCTCTACTAAAATCAATTATTTTAGAGTGTAACTTATTATATATCAAATATTTAAAAACAATAAACACTGTAAATTTATTTATTATTTACCTTAACAAATTTGATATTTCTGGCTGGGGATATGATCAATTCACCATTCTTGATTTTGGTTTGTTTAAACAAATGTATTTACTAATCTGCTCATTATCAATTCACTAAAAAATCTCATTAATCTTTAAATATCTGATTTTCAATTTTTTAATCCAATTAGAAGGAGAATTTAAGGAGAATTATTATCTCTATTTATGAGAAAAAAATGAGTCTATCCAAAAAACGATATAGCCGTTTGTCACACATAGAATGGCATATTTATTGTAATTTTAGTTTTAGATAACTAAATCTTACCTCATGTACTTTATGAAAACCCTAGTATTATTGGCTTGCCTAACCTTTGTAGGCTGCAACTCAACACAATCCACCACGGGTGAAGCTCAAGATGCTACCGAAGAAATAAAAGAAACATCCGAAATGGAATTTGCTACCAAAACATCCACCGAAATGCAAGCCGATGGTTACCAAAAGGGAGTTGTACTTGCAGGTGATGGAAAAGAAGGCTCCTGTGCCTTCGTGATCGATATTAAGGGAGGTTTTGCTGAACAAATCGTGGATCCAACCAACCTAGATGATTCCTATAAAACGAATGATCAAAAAATTTGGTTGAAATTCAGAGGGCTACGCATGATGAACCGTTGTCCAGAGGCACGCCCCGTAGAAATTACTGAAATATTTGCCCGTAAAGAATAATAGCTACCCGTTTAGGACAACCACTTCTCATAGGAAACCGTATCCTTCAATTTTTCCGAAATCTGGGAAATAGGAATACGAATCTGTTCCATGGAATCGCGATCCCTTAGGGTTACCGTTTGATCTTCCAGTGTTTGATGATCCACCGTAATACAGAATGGCGTACCAGCTGCATCTTGTCTTCTGTAGCGTCGCCCTACGGCATCTTTTTCATCATATATCACGTTGAAATCCCAGCGCAGTTTATCCACAATTTCCTTGGCGATATCCGGAAGGCCGTCTTTCTTCACCAAAGGAAGAACCGCAGCTTTCACAGGAGCCAGGATTGATGGAATTTTAAGGACTACACGCGAACTACCGTCCTCTAGGGTCTCATCTTTCAATGAGTTACTGAAAACCGCCAAGAACATACGATCCAAACCAATGGAGGTTTCTACCACATAGGGTACATAACTTTCGTTCATTTCTGGATCAAAGAACTGAAGTTTTTTACCGCTGTATTCTTCATGCGCTTTCAGGTCGAAATCAGTACGGGAATGAATTCCTTCCAATTCTTTGAACCCAAAGGGAAAATTAAATTCTATATCGGCAGCAGCATTGGCATAATGCGCCAATTTCTCATGATCGTGGAAACGGTAATTCTCTTTACCCATTCCCAAAGACAGATGCCAGTTGAGTCGGGTTTCTTTCCAGTATTCGTACCATTTCATTTCCTCTCCAGGGCGTACAAAGAACTGCATTTCCATTTGTTCAAATTCTCGCATGCGGAAAATAAACTGGCGAGCAACAATTTCGTTCCTAAAGGCTTTTCCGGTTTGGGCAATTCCGAATGGAATCTTCATCCTTCCGGTTTTCTGTACATTCAGGAAATTCACAAAAATCCCTTGTGCAGTTTCTGGGCGCAGGTACAGATCGGTAGCACTCTCTGCAGAAGCTCCTAATTTGGTTCCAAACATGAGGTTGAACTGCTTTACATCGGTCCAGTTTCTGGAACCGCTAACCGGACAGGCAATTTCAAGTTCTTCGATCAATGCTTTTACATCGGCCAAGTCTTCATTTTCCAAGGATTTAGCCAGACGTTTTAAGGCAGCATCTTTTTGCGAAAGGTACTTGACCACTCTTGGATTGGTGGCAACGAATTGTTCCTCGTCGAAAGCATCCCCAAAACGTTTCTTGGCTTTGGCAATTTCCTTTTGGGCTTTCTGGTTGAGTTTTTCGGCATAATCTTCTACCAATACATCGGCACGATACCGCTTTTTGGAGTCCTTGTTATCGATAAGAGGATCGTTGAAGGCATCTACGTGACCGGAGGCTTTCCAAGTGGTAGGATGCATGAGGATAGCAGCATCGATACCCACAATATTCTGGTGCATGTACACCATGCTTCTCCACCAGTATTCACGAATGTTCTTCTTAAGCTCCACCCCGTTCTGGGCGTAGTCATATACCGCACTTAATCCATCATAGATTTCACTGGATCCAAAGATGTATCCATATTCCTTTGCGTGCGATATTACCTTCTTGAAATGATCTTCATTATTTGCCATGGCGCAAAAATAAAAAAACCGCTACGATAACATCATAGCGGTTCTATCTTTTTTAATATCTAATTACTTCAGCGTCATAGAAGCTGTAGCTACTTGTGTAGCCCCATCGAATACATTGATGACATAACGCCCTTCCACAAGATCTTCTTCCGTAGCATCCACGAGGACACAAACATCCAATTCCTCCTGCTCATAGAACACTTTGGTGCTGGCACTGTAATTAAGGATCCCCTCTTCGAACTCCATCGTGGCTTTTTCACCCAGCAAGTTGTTCTGCGGATTAATCACCTGAACAAACAACAAACGATCTCCTTTTTCAGCAATAATATTTGGAGCCATGGTAAAACAGGCTCTTACTTTATCTGCACGACTGGACCGTTTGGTATCTACCACCTTACCGCTCTTTCTAATAATCACGGCTTCACCTCTAAGATCGGTGGCCTTTACCACAGATCCTCTTTTAATGGTTTCTGCCATGGCAAGGTTTTCTTCTCCCACAGAATCTACCACACGAATGGTCTCATTCAAAATCGTGGTGGTACTATCCATTCTTACGGCTAACATTTCATTGGCCTTCATAAGGCTATCTGCACGTCTAAACAGCACTTTGCGCTCATCCTTCAAACGACCAATTTCTGCTCTATACCTTCTAATAAGGGATACATTCGCCTCTGCGGTTTTCACAGAATCCAAAAGCACTTCGATGCGCTCACGGGCGGCAAGAAGGTCTTTGTCCTTCAATTCATTTTCCTGAATTACCTCATCATAATTAGCGATAAGTTCTTGCAATTCGTCTTCAATTTCGGTTTTTTGGGTTTCGAGCGTTGTTATATTACTTTTACTATCGTTGTAGAGAGAAACCGTATAAACGGCCAAAGCAATTAACATTGCGGAAAGTAATCCAATTAGTACTTTGTACTTCGTACTATTATTCTCGTTACTCATAACATGTAAGATTTAGGTTTGTGGGTCAAATGTAATAAAAGGCCAAAATAGGGAAAGTTTAGGAAATGGTAAAAAATATTAAATTATGTTAAATATCTTATTCCCAAAAGTTTGTAACGGTTGTAAAGCCCCGTTATTAAAGGAGGAAGGTGTTATTTGTGGGGAATGTAGACATCGGTTGCCACTGCTTTGTCATCATAGAACAGGCGACCCAAGCATGAAACAAATTTTTTATGGAAGGTTTCCCATTAAGGAAGCAACGGCCTTATTTAGGTATCAAAAAAGTGGGATTGCACAGCAGTTAATGCACAACCTTAAATATAGGGGACAAGAGAAGATTTCGCACTTCTTTGGTGCTTGGCTGGGTCATGAATTGAAATCATTGGAGCGCTATCAAGATATTGACGTGGTAATTCCCATACCCATCCATAAACAAAAGCGAAGAAAGCGGGGTTACAATCAAGTTACAGGCTTTGGTTCTGAAATCGCAAAAGCTCTGGAAGTTGATTTTCGTGAAGATATTCTACTGAAATCTTCCAAAACCCGTTCCCAGGTATTCAAAAAACGAATGACCCGCTTCCAAACCGATGAAATTTTCTCGGTAGCCAACTACGATCCTTTACAAAACAAACACATCCTTTTGGTAGATGATATTGTTACCACGGGTGCCACTTTGGAACACTGCGCTTTGCAATTGTTAAAGGGTAGTGATGCACGAATTAGTGTTGCGACCATAGCAATTGCCTAATACAATTTCTTTAATTTAGCGCCGATGAATAGGCAACTGCTATATTGTACCTTGGTATTTTGTTCCATCTTTCTTTTTTCGCAATGTGCCAAAACAGGAACGCCTTCGGGAGGACCCAAGGATTCTATTCCTCCCATCATTGTAAAAAGCAATCCCGAGAATTATTCTACCCTTTTCACAGGCGATGAAATCCGCATTTATTTCGACGAGTATATAAAACTGAAAGAGCTTCAGCAGAACCTCATTGTATCTCCGCCTATGGAATACGACCCAGTCATAACGCCCTTAAGCACTTCCAAAATTCTGAAGGTCCAGATCTTGGATACCTTGAAAGAGAATACAACCTACTCTTTTAACTTCGGCAAGAGTATCGTGGACAACAATGAAGAAAACAGTTTCGATTATTATAAATACGTATTCTCCACCGGTGATTTTATTGATAGCCTAACCGTAAAAGGAACCATTAAGGATGCCCTCTTACTAAAAACGGAAGATCCTGTTACCGTGATGCTTTACGAACGCAATGAAGCCTTTTCCGATTCCATCGTATACAAGGAAAAGCCTACCTATATTACTACCACAAGGGATACTACTTATACTTTTGAACTTACCAATCTTAAGGAATCTGAATTTCTTTTGGTAGCGATGCAAGAGAACATCAGTGATTACATATACCAGCCCAAAACCGATAAGATTGGGTATATAGATGGTGTGGTGGCCACCCCCAACGATAGTTCCTACCAAATAAAACTATTTAAGGAAGTTCCCGAATACCGCATGGCCCGTCCTAGCTACCCCAGCAAACAAAAAATCCTTTTCGGGTACGAAGGAAATGTAGATTCCCTTTCCTTGGAACCATTGTTTGCGATTCCCGAAGATTATGAGTTCCGAACCTATTGGGAAAGTCGTACGGACACCCTGAACTATTTCTTTAAGCCTGCTTTCGATCTCGAAGTGACCGATACACTGCTTTTCTTGGCCAAAAACCGAATGCAAGTAGATACGCTAGCCGTATTTATGAAAGACCTATATCAAGACTCTCTCAAGATTTCCAAAGTGAGCCCGGGTACGTTGATTTTAAGGGACAGTGTGAAACTAAAAGGTAACAACCCCCTGCTAGCCTTCGATGCAGAAAAAGTTTCCGTTTTAGACAAAGACTCCGTCACCATTCCCGTGACGACCTACATAGATGATCGATATAATATTGCCTCGCTTGTTTTCGATAAGGAAGAGGATCAATTGTACACCATACAAATCTTACCTGAAGCCTTCACCGACTTTTTCGGAAATAAGAGTATCGACACCTTGGGTTATAATTTCCGGACGCAAACGGAAGCGGATTATGGCACCATCACTTTTACCCTTCAAAATGCCCAAAACTTTCCTATTTTGGTAGAATTGGTGGATAGTAAATACAAAGTGATTCGGAAAAATTACTTGAATTCTGCTGAGGATGCTCCCTCCTATTTTGACTTTTTGGAACCCGACAATTATTACATCCGACTAATATTCGACACCAATAAAAATGGACAATGGGATACGGGAAATTACCTTGAGAACCTGCAACCCGAAAATTTGGTCTATTATCCCAAACCTATAGAAGTAAGAGCCAACTGGAGTCTTCCAGAAACATTTATTCTAGACTAAATGCGTCGCGATCGTTTAAGAACTGAAGGTGCCTACGATTCTTTTCAATATGCTCTTTAGACAAGGTTATGTGTTCTATAAACTCCTTTTCGTAATCTGAAGTAGAAAGCCGCTCTCCCAGGACATCGTAGAGAGCACTGTGCCCCACATATTCATGTCCGTTGCCATCCAAGCCTACACGATTTATCCCCACGCAATAGGCCATATTCTCGATGGCTCTTGCCTTTAAAAGCGCATCCCAAGCAGCAATACGTTTTTTGGGCCAATTGGCGACATAAATCAGTACATCATAATCCTGCGTATTTCTTGCCCAAACGGGAAAACGAAGATCGTAGCAAATAAGCGGACATATTTTCCAACCCTTATAATCGATCAACAAATGCTTTTCACCGCGGGTGTACACTTTATGCTCCCCTGCCAAGGTGAAGGTATGGCGTTTGTCGTAGGTTTGTACGGCTCCATTTTCTTCCACAAACAACAAACGGTTTACATAAGTATCTCCATCTTTAATAATGACGCTTCCCATAATTGCGGCCTTACAGGTTCGAGCCTCTTCCTGCAGCCAAGCCACGGTTTCTCCTTCCATGGTCTCGGCCAATGGTTTGGCATTCATGGTAAAACCCGTTGTAAACATCTCGGGTAATAAAATTAAATCCGTTGGTGTATCAAGAGCCCTTAACTTTTCAGAAAACATCGCTCTGTTGGCTGCCGGGTTTTCCCAATGAAGGTGGGACTGAATGATGGTAATGTTCAAGTTGTTATTCACCCCAATTCAGTTAAAAATTCAACAATGGGCTCCATTCCTTGCATCTGTGCATGATTTAGGGCCGTATTACCACGATCATCCTGCATCGCCGTATCTGCGCCATTTTCAACCAGCAATTTAACCATCCCCAAACGGCCAAAGGTGGCGGCAAATATAAGCGCTGTTGCCCCATTAAAATTCGTTTTGTTTACATCGGCACCATGATCGATGAGCAATTGAGCAATCTCCTCGTAGCCCTTAAAACATACGCCCATTAAGGCCGTGTTTCCCGAAGCATCTTGCTGATTAACATCTTGTGGATGCTTCAGCAATGCTTCGGCAATATTCTGATAGCCATAATAGGTCGCAAGCAACAAGGGAGTAGATCCTCTTGGATCTTTTTGGGATAAGAGTTCTGGCTGCGATTGTAGCAGTTTGGAAACGGTTTCCAAATCTTCATTTCGAATGGCATTGAACAAGGAATCACTCATAGGAATACGCAATATCGGTGGACTTGTAAATGTAGTATTCCACCTGCATTTCGGCAAACGATTTATATTTTTCTTATCATAATCGATTCAAAATATCGGCAGCGGCTTTCAAGGTTTCTTCCTTTTTGGCAAAGCAAACCCGAATCTGAAAAAAATCTTCTTTATCCGTATTAAAAACCGAGGTAGGAATGGTGGCTACACCGTATTCTTTGGTCAATCGTTCGGCAAAGGCAACATCTCCTTCCGAAGAAATGGCCGAATAGTTCAATAATTGAAAATAGGTCCCCTTTGAAGGAAGGATCTCAAACCTTGAATCCTTCATCAGATCCAGAAAGTAATCCCTTTTCTGTTGGTAGAAAGCAGGAAGTTTTAAGTAGTTTTCTGCATTTTCCAAATAGTTGGCTAAGCCCTTCTGGACAGGATGATTCACAGAAAAAACATTGTATTGATGTACCTTCCGAAATTCGCTCATTAAAGGTTCTGGCGCCATACAATACCCAATTCTCCATCCTGTATTGTGAAATGTTTTGCCGAAGGAAGCCGTAATGAACGTCCGTTGAGCCAACCCATCAAAGCGCGCCGCACTCTGATGTTCATATCCATCGAAAACTATGTGTTCGTATACCTCATCGCTTATCACCCAAAGGTTGTGCTTAATGGCAAGTTCCTGCAATTTCAGCATATCACCTTCAGAGAGTATGGTTCCACTTGGGTTATGGGGCGTATTTACCATGATCATTTTGGTGTTTGAAGTAATACGTGCTTCCACTTCTTCCCAATCGGGAGCATACTCCGGAGGTCGTAACTGCAGTGGTATTGTGATTCCCCCGAACAATTCAATAGTCGGTTCGTAACAATCATACGCCGGACTAAAAATAATGACTTCGTCCCCTTTCCCAATAGTAGCCGCAATGGCTGTAAATATGGCTTGGGTGGCACCTGCGGTTATAGTAATTTCGGTCTGGGGATCATACGTCCTTCCGTAGCGCATTTTGGATTTTTCCGAAATCAACGAGCGCAAACCCAAATCGCCTTGCATGGGTGCGTATTGGTTATGACCAGCCTCCATAGCTTCATTCACGAATCTGATTAACGCCTTATCAATTGGAAAATCTGGGAAGCCTTGGGACAGATTTATGGCATCATGGTCACGCGCCATTTGGCTCATAACCGTAAAAATTGTAGTGGTTACATTCGGTAATTTGGATAGAATCATAGTCAATAAAATTACGCTAAGCCCGTTGTATGAACAAGATTTGCCTCAAAAATTAGCTAATTGCAAGAAAATCCGTACATTGCAACGCCCAAATTTTATAAACTTAACCTGAAAATGGTACGAAACATCTGTTTCTTACTGCTTTACTTATGCCCCGCATTTGCCCTAAATCAAGGGTTATTTGCGCAGGACAATGCTGACTATCGCCTTAGTCCGGCCTATTTCGAACGACTTATCGACTCTGCCAACACCCATTACTTGGAAGGTAATTTTAAAGCGTCCTTGGGGGTGAATATTGAATTGCTGAAAAATGCCCTTATTAGCAATAAAAGCGCTTACATTCACAAAGGCTATCGCCATTTGGGGTATGATTATATGGCATTGAATGATAGTATTCTGGCTTTGGAGAGCTTTAAAAAAGCGGAGAAATTTGCTCAGGCCTCTGATAACGATACTGCTGTGGCAACCACGTACATGGACCTAGCCAATATTAATTCAAGGCTCTATGAACGATTGGATATAGCCATGGAGTATCACAACAAATCCATAAAGGCCTTTGAAAAGCTGCGCGATTCTGCTTCTTTGGCAAAAGCCCATTACAACAAAATTATCACGGCTTTGGACGCCGGAAAATACAACCAAGCTTTCTTAAGCTTGGTAAAGATCAAGAAGTTGGTAACGTATGATAGCAGTCCGGATTTCCCAACCGTAGTGGAAACACTTTACGGACAGTATTACTTGGAAAAAGAGAATTATGAAATGGCCGATATCTATCTGAGTCGGGCCATGGAATGGGCGGAACGGGACGGATATATTTCTGAACTGGAAAACATCTATTATTACTACAGCCAAACCTTAGAGGGTCAGGGACATTATGAAGAGGCCCTGGAAATTCGTAAGAAATATGAAAACCTCTTCGAGAACAACCTATTAAAAATGACTTCGGCCGAGGTGGAGGCCATGTCTGCTAAATTCCAGGTAAATGAATACCGGAAAGGTATTATGGAAGCGGAATTGGAAAATAAATTGCAGGCGGAGAAGGTTCGCAGTAAGAGTTTGTTGAATAAAATCCTTATTGCCACTTCCATTGGTGTCATTGCTTTGCTTATTGTACTATGGAGGGCTTTGAGAAGAAGAAAGCAGCTCGTGCTTATGTTGCAGGAAAAAAATCTCGCGTATTTGCAGGCCAAAGAGCAATCTGAAAAATATGCTACCGCAAAAAGTAACTTCTTTTCTACTGTAAGTCACGAATTGCGAACGCCGTTGTATGGGGTCATTGGACTTAGTACTATTTTATTGGAAAATGAAGAATTGAAGGCGCACGAGAAAGACCTAAAATCCTTGAAATTCTCTGCAGATTACCTTTTGGCGCTCATTAATGACGTACTTCAGATTAACAAAATAGATTCGAATAACATAGAGGATAATCATTCGGCTTTCAATATCAGGGAATTGTTGGAAACTATTGTTTCCTCCTTTGAATACATGAAGATTCAGAATAAAAACCTGATCAAGATTTATGTAGATTCGGAAATTCCGAACATGATATCTGGTGATCCTCTGCGATTGTCTCAGATTCTTATGAATCTTATCGGTAATGCTGTAAAATTTACTGAAAATGGATTGATACAGATATCGGCTAGAGCAAAGCGCTCTTCAGATAATAGCGTTCTGGTGCAATTTGAGGTATCTGATAATGGTATCGGAATTGCCAAGGACAAAATTTCTACCATCTTCGATGAGTTTTCCCAAGCAGCGACCCAGGAATACAATTATCAAGGCACGGGACTTGGACTTCCTATTGTGAAAAAATTGTTGTCGCTATCTAATTCTGACTTAGAGGTAGAAAGTGAATTGGGGAAAGGGTCTTCCTTCCGTTTCGAGCTTGCTTATGACATTGTTAGTGACGATATCGCTCTGGAAGAAGATGCTTCCACACTTCTCGATGTAAAAGCCCTTGAAGGGAAAAAGGTCCTTATTGTCGAGGACAACCGAATTAACCAAATCGTTACTCAAAAAATCCTCGAAAAAGAGGATGTGGTTTGTACGATTGCAGATAATGGCCAAAGCGCAGTTGATATGATTCGATCGCAAAAATTCGATCTCGTGCTTATGGACATCAACATGCCAGTCATGGATGGAATTCAAGCTACCATTGAGATTCGAAAGTTTAATGATTACTTACCTATAATTGCACTTACCGCTGTGGAGATTGAAGAGATGCGTCACAAGATTTATCAGGCAGGAATGAATGATATTATTGTGAAGCCCTACGATGTGAATCAGTTTACACAGACCATTCTAAAAAACCTACGTTTCCGGGAGAACAGAAATCACCTACGAGCTATCTAGCCAAGTAAGGATAAGAACGAATGTACCCAATTACATCGTTCACACATTTGTCTAAATCATCCTTTAACTCACCCGCCCAAAAGCGAAACACGGTAAAACCCATTTCGTTCAATTCCCTATTCACCTCACGATCCTTCTGAATGTTTCGTTCTATTTTGGGAATCCAAAAGCCACGATTGCTTTTAATGGTCTCCTTTTTTACATCCCAATCATATCCATGCCAGAATTCACCGTCGATAAATATGGCTAGCTTATATTTTAAAATGGAAACATCGGGTTTTCCGGGAAGAAGTTTGGAGTTCACTCGATAGCGAATGCCACGTGCCCATAAAGCCTTCCTAAAACGCATTTCCGGTTTTGTGTTCTTTGCCCGAATCCGACTCATGATTCGAGATCTTTTCTTTGTGGTATAAAACCCCGCTTCCTCTTCGAACCTTGGAACTTTTATTCTGTCGTTTTGATATTCCACGATGGTTAAAAGTACAAAATGGAATAAAAAAATCCCGAACCATTGGTTCGGGAAGTATATTTTATCGAACTTCGAGTGTCGCGCCGCACTTCGATACATTTTGTTTCTCAAAACACTCAGCGATCGGCGCGATGTATCGAGAAGCTCATACTAAATTAGTTCTTACCCTTTCAAACTCGCAGAAAGATATTCGCGGTTCATTCGGGCTATGTTTTCCAATGAAATACCTTTAGGACACTCTACTTCACAAGCTCCTGTGTTGGTACAGTTTCCAAAACCTTCTTTGTCCATTTGCTCCACCATGTTAAGTACACGTCTTGTAGCTTCTACCTTACCTTGAGGAAGCAATGCATACTGACTTACCTTAGCAGAGGTAAATAACATAGCACTCGCATTTTTACAGGCAGCAACACAAGCACCGCAACCAATACAGGTAGCTGCGTTAAATGCTTCATCGGCATCTTCCTTTTCAATGGGGATGGCATTGGCATCTATGGTATTTCCCGAAGTATTAACAGAAATAAATCCTCCGGCTTGCTGTATGCGATCGAAGGCACTGCGATCTACCATTAAATCCTTAATCACCGGAAATGCCTTGGCTCTGAAAGGTTCTATAACAATGGTATCACCATCATTAAACTTTCGCATGTGCAACTGGCAGGTTGTAATTAAGCGATCTGGGCCGTGTGGCTCACCATTAATTTGAAGGGAACAGGAACCACAAATACCTTCACGACAATCATGATCAAATACTACGGGTTCCTCACCTTTTTCGATGAGTTCGGTATTTAAAACATCCAGCATTTCCAAGAAAGACATATCCCCATCGATCCCATCGATTGGATAGGTTTGCATACTTCCCTTGGCCGTCGCATTCTTTTGTCTCCAAATTTTTAAGGTTAACTTCATAGCTGTATGTTATTTGTAACTTCTAGTTTTAACTTCAATATTTTCATACTCCAGATTCTCCTTATGCAATACGGCATCGCTAGGTTCTCCTTTGTATTCCCAAGCAGCGACGTACATAAAGTTTTCATCATCCCTTAGGGCTTCACCCTCTTCGGTCTGATATTCTTCTCTAAAGTGTCCTCCGCAGGACTCATTTCGGTGCAATGCATCCTTGGCAAACAATTCTCCCAGTTCCAAGAAGTCGGCCACTCGCATCGCTTTCTCCAATTCTGGGTTCATCTCGTTCATATCTCCTGGAACGCGGACATCGGCATAAAACTCTTCCCGAAGGGTTTTGATTTCAGCAATGGCATCCTTCAAATCTTTTTCGTTTCGGGACATACCACATTTGTTCCACATGATTTTCCCGAGACGTTTGTGGAAATGATCCACGCTTTTTGTTCCATTGTTATTGATTAATTTCTCCAATTGACCACGCACATTTTTTTCTGCCTCTTGAAACTCCGGAAGGTCTGTAGAAATAGCTCCTGTCCTAATATCATCGGCTAGATAATCCCCAATGGTATATGGTAACACGAAATAAC
>JAHQVM010000118.1 GCA_019634365.1 Flavobacteriaceae bacterium
TACTTTAGGATACGAGCTACCCGTTCGATCATGTCGAAAATTCGAACTATGATCAACGAAGCCAAAACCATATTGGCCAACTGTTGTTTGAGGTTGAAAGCAGATTTTAATTGGACACTTCGAGGCGGCGATAGAGATGTATTGCCATGGAGGGATAATCCAGATGGAACATGGAATTATACCAATGCGGTTACCGATATAGGCTCGAGCAATGCCTTTAATGGAGCCAGAGGGGTTCCCATTCTGGTCGTGGATAATGTTCAGGACACGGGTGGAGGTGCCACGGTAAGTTCGGCATTCGATTCGTCCTATTCTGGAACAGAATTTTTTGTATTGGGTTTAAATCAAATCAATTCAAATCCAAATTGCAATCACTTAGCCCATGAACTATGGCATGTAGGTAGTGATGTTGTAGGACACGATGTCGCCAATGGGACCTTGGCTGCCTGTACAGGCAATGCTGTTTCGGCTCGATATTGTTCAGGATTGCGGGCTATGGTGTAACCTACCACAAATAAATTATCATATAAATGTTATTGCCGTCCTATGAAAATAAAAATGTTACTAAGGTCGCCGGGAAATCTTTCATTGGGCCTACTCCTACCCTACAGAAAAAACTAAAAGTAGGTAGTCCAAACGATCCGTTAGAGGCCGAAGCAGATGCGGTTGCCGACAAGGTGGTTCGGCAAATGGAATTCGCTCCACCGCCCCCTTCCAATAATGGATCTCTGGTGCAGCGAAAATGCAGTAATTGCGAAGAGGAAGAACTTCAGAAAAAACCGATTGCCGATACCATTACACCCATAGTACAAAGAAGGGCATTGAATACGGAGGCTTCAGGAAGCGTTTCGGAAAGCATTTCAACCCAAATAAATGCTTCGCGTGGTAGAGGGAATAAAATGGATGCAGGAACGCTTTCCGCTATGGAAAGTGGATTTGGCACCGATTTCTCCAACGTACGGATCCATACAGATTCCAATGCCATTCAATTAAGTAAATCATTACAGGCCCAAGCATTTACTGTTGGGAATGATATCTACTTCAATGAGGGAAAATACAACCCCTCATCTTCTTCGGGGAAACATTTATTGGCGCACGAATTAACGCATACCGTCCAGCAATCAGGTTCTGTTCAAGCCAAGTTAATACAGCGAACTCCCATAAGTGAATTCAATGAAAGTCATCCAAACGTATTGGATACGATTTTGGATGTTTCCAGAGGCATTGAAGAATATGCTTTAGGTCAAATGAACTATAACAACTCCTCTCTCAGAAACCGCACCGATGTAATCGAGCATCTAGATGGCACTGTGACACATCGATTTGATTTGGGAGTCGTCAATTTACAGTTTAGAAGGACATACGCACAATTTCTTGCCAAGACCCGATCAATTTTGGATAATAGGTCATCCGGCAGGGTAGAGGAAAGTGACTTGCACGATTGGGTACGAATAGTGCGCACCTTGATGCACGATATAAGGATATTGACACTGGCGTATGCATTATATCCTCTCTACCGAAGACCCATGTACTCGAATATGCCAGTCGGTTATTCTCTTATAAATTCAAGATTTCACCAAATAGCTTCGAGTTCGTTTTTCACTACACATGGAGCTCAAGTTTTACAGGAACAAAGAGAAGAAAGGGTCCGACGAGAAAGAGAGCAAGCACAGCCAACAGCCATACAATTCATAATTCGTTACTATAGGAGGAATCGATCTCATATTGAAGCATTGTCAGGACCCGGGCCGGGAGCCGGCGTGCATGCTACCGTGGTGGCTAATAAATTAGTAGAGGATTTCGGGTTGAATTCTGAGCAAATAACGGCCATTTTTACCCGCCTTCGCACGGGAGATCCGGACCGTTTCCATCATTTGTTGTTCCATAATCGACTTATTTCCGAATTGGAAAATAGAGGGATCGAAAATATAGCCTCATTCCGAGAGGAATTTTCAGGAACCGGGTATTCCGTGATTCAGGGCTTGGCGGGAGAGTTTAATGAGGATCCTGATGCGGTTGCAATCACTTCGGACACTATTATCAGTCTTATCCCAATATTAGATCAAATTTCCGATGCAAGGGACATCATTGCCCATATTTATTTCCTTTCCGACAACAATCGAAGGGAATATGCCAATCCGTTGCGCTGGTTGGGATTGGTATTCACCGTTATTGGAGTGGTGCCAGAGGTGGGAAGTGCCTTAAAGGGATTAAGTAAATTTTTAATGCGGGGAGTGCGGCGCCATGGCCGACGAATGGTGACAAGGGTAATAGGACATTCGCTTAATTTCCTGGAGCGGCTTTTCCCGAGAGCCATAGATGGTGTTGAAGCAGTTTATGGTATCGTGCGGAGGAACTGGAATAGTTTTGTCCGTTCAGGTACTGGGCTTTGGAACCAAATTATGGAACAAGGAGCCAGTATACTGAGGCGAATGATGAATGTTAGTGCACAACGCTGGGCACTTATTAGGCGTATGGCTAATAGGCATATGCCTTCACAATTTATAGCAGCTCGGGAAATGATTACTGAGTTATTGGATGCCTTGGGAGAGGCTTTGGCAAGACGAGGGTCGGCTATAGCAGATAGCGCTTCTCGGGGAGTGGCCGCAGCATTGGAAATTGGTAGACGAATTCGTGACCGAATAAGAAGACTAACCCCTACAGGACGTTTAATGGTGGCCGATGAAGCTTTTGAACGGGCCTCCCAACGATTGTTCGATTTGGAAAGAAGACTTCAAGAAGCGATGGGAGAAGGGAGTGATGAAGCCATTGAAGCCATAACACGCGAAATGGATGAAATTTCCGAGGAACTCACCGAACAATTGAATCGCATAGAAGGAAGAAGAGCCAGTGATTTAGAAAATGCCGAGGAGGTTGGAGATACTGCGACAACGACTACAGCACGAAGCGCTGATTCCGATCCCTCCACAGGCTCAGGCAATACCGGAACTAGACGTAGTGCAGATGAGACAGCCGAACCAAATAGATTGCTTGATCTCGATGAAGTTAGTGATGAAGTTCGAAGAGCCAGAACCGATCAAATCGGACTGTCGAGTGAACCGGGATATGTCATCGAATTTCCAACACAAAATGGACAACACACATGGCGTCTCGGAGAAAATGGCCGGTGGTGTCGATTCTCCGATCCGGTATGCTACGTAGATTATATTACCAATCGCGCATTAGTAGGAAACCTTCCAGCCGGGCGATTGGCATACCATATCCGAACTCGATTCGCTGGTAAACTTCGAGGACCTGAAACGGAAGAAGCCTTATTGGATTTATGTAGGCTTATCATGAATAATGAGAGTCCGGTTACCAGATTTAGAGCTCTGGCTGAATTGCGATCAATGGAGCGCTTGTTATTACAAGATGATGTGGTTAGAGTGGAATTATTGGTAGAAAGAAGATTTAGGGGAGCTAGAACCCCCGATATTGCAGTACAGTATAGAGGTCGACGATCGCATGCTTCAGTTACGCATGAGGGTAGAAGAATCGAAAGGGTTGAGGTAACAACGGTCTATTCATCGGATCCCGATATAAGTCAAGATGCTATCATGAGCAGGGTAGAATCTGCCATTAGGGGCAAAATACGTCGAGATCAATTACGCAGAGGAATACAAGGGGCTCAGAGAATCACACAAGAAGGTGGGCTTGTTATAGAAATTGGAGCAGGCATGATACGTCCAGGGATGAGCTTGGACGATATCGCTGAAGGAGCGATAGATCGACTCTTAAGGCGTGAGATTAACGAATACATCTCTCCAGCAAGAAGAATTCGCGGGCAAGGGGGTCGAGCTGTAAGGTTTATAGAAATTAGATATGAAGGAGCGATAAGAAGATATGTACGCCGCCGCGGAGGGCGTTTATTCCAATTGGTACCATAAAAGTAAGATACCACAGTGTTAAAGGCGAACCATGAAATTATCAAGCCAGGAACATAGCACCCAGTCTAAGGCACAAGCCAAAACCAAGGCTTTTGTGCCTCCTGCTCCCGTGATCCAAAAAAAACTAAAGATCGGGAGTCCAGACGATCCTTTAGAGGCCGAAGCCGATGCCGTGGCCGATAAAATAGTAGGGCAAATGGAATTCGCTCCGCCGCCCCCTTCCAATAATATACCGCTGGTACAACGAAAATGCAGTAATTGCGAAGAGGAAGAACTTCAGAAAAAGCCCATTGCCCAAACGATTACGCCCGTTGTACAGAGAAGGGCATTGAATACAGAGCCTTCAGGAAGCGTTTCGGAAAGCATTTCAACCCAAATAAATGCTTCGCGTGGTGGAGGGAATAAAATGGATGCAGGAACGCTTTCCGCTATGGAAAGTGGATTTGGCACCGATTTTTCAAATGTACGGATCCATACAGATTCCAATGCCATTCAATTAAGTAAATCCATGCATGCCCAAGCTTTTACCGTTGGTAATGATATCTATTTCAATGAAGGAAAATACAACACCTCTTCTACCACTGGAAAGCATTTGTTGGCACATGAGTTAGCCCATACCATTCAGCAAGGAGGTGCCGAGATCAAGAAAATGGATGAGGAGACCGAGGAGGCCTATTATGAAGAATTGGAATACTTGGATGAAATCATTACGGAGGCAGAAGAAGCTGAGGACTATGAGACAAGGAATTACTACGCACGGGTAGTGTTAATTCTTGAGACGCATGAGGATAGCATTAACAATATGGATGATTTCAACAACTATTTAGCGATTGCGGAAATGAATGCCTCCGATGAGTATGATACCCTAGATTATCTTGGACAAGATGCCATGTATGATAATCCTATGGGCTTTCCTGAAACTTGGGCCGACGAGATATATGACTTGCTATACTTGAATGACCCCGACATAGGCTCATTAAGGAGTATTTATGAAGGATTTTATGAGGTGGCCGAAGAAGAATCGGAGGAAATTCCGGATGCTATCATCGAACGCGGTTTTCCTGTATACTACGATGACCTTGGTAAGCTAAAAAGGTTCGAATTTCATACGGCTCATGCCAGTCTTGGTATTGAACACCCTATTAAAGACTTTACCATTGCCATGATAAAATATGGTCGCTCCAAATGGCGGGATATTTTTGTTCATTCCTGGAACCTAGGGGTCGAAAGTACGACAGAGGCCATCAGGAACGGGGAATATGTAGTTGATATTGGGCAATATCAGGACTTTATGGATAAAGACCACGATGAGTTGGTTGCAGAACTTCCGGAAAGGGCTAAGGAACTCTTCAGCGACAGTGCTTTCGAACACTTTAGTGACGACTTGGTTTCCCTTCAGGAATCCTATTTAATTGCAGGACTTGCTGGGACCTTTGGAACCCTTTTGGGAATTATGTTCTTCGTGGGCGAAGCCGATACGTTATTCGAAGAAAAAAGAGCAATAGCCGATACCACATTCAATGGTCTTGAAGGGGAAGATAAAGTAATAGCTGCTGTAAAATGGGCCTATTATAATGGGTATTATGGTAAGGCCGGCGAAAAAATTTGGCAGCAGATTCAACAACATGGGTGGCTCATTTTAGGAGCTGTTTTCGCCATGATTATTGCGCTGATTGCAGGACATGTATTCCCACCTCTGGGGATAGCTTTAGATGCCCTGCTGCTTGTTTTGGGAGGAGTCGACCTACTGATTGCTTTGGATGAGTTGGTGAACCGGGTAAAAGCTGCTGGGAAAGCGAATTCCTTAGAAACCCTTCAAAAAGAAAGTGGAAAATTGGCGGATGTAATCGTGAAAGACGGCCTGCAAATCATACTCGAATTGGCTGGATTCTTGGCAGGAAAGGCCATTAGTAAATCTTTCAGTAAGATTAAGGGTGAGGCCACAGACATGAGTACTGCCAATGCTATGGCCCGAGCTATTGAAAGTACCGATGAGGGAATGGATGTACTGGAGCAGGCCCGAAAAACAGCAGCTGCAGGAAGCGCAAAAAGAGTCGATGATTTAGACATGAATACTCCTTCGGCAGCAGGCACCAAAGCAGTGGGTAAATCTTTGTCAAAGGGAGCTCAGCAAGCTCGAGATTTGGGGTGGCCGGATCCTCCAGGAGATGGGTATTTTTGGGTGTACAGGAAGAGTGGAAAACCCTATTTGAGTAGGACATCCAAGGTGGAAAAGAAGTATTTTGATGAAGCATCAATGACCTTTAAAAATGGGGAACGACCCGTAGCAAGTACAGCCCATTTACCCGATGTAAGTAGTAATTACGAATTCACAACGGAAACCCTGAGCAATGGAACAACTATCAAAATGGCAAAGGGAAAACTTGGAGTGCCGGGGCAGGTTCGAAAGCATAGAAGCAGATCCTCACAGCGCGATGTTTCAAGTGGCACAGGGGATGACGCTGGACATTTGATTGGGGATCGATTTGGGGCCCCGGGAACACAGGAAAACCTAAGCCGACAAAATTGGAAAGCCAATCAAGGAGGTGGAACATTCCATGATCTTGAGAATACATGGGATAACTTATTACAAGAAGGATGGGAGGTCGAAGTAAAAGTAAGCGATTATACGAGAAAGGGAAGTGATCGGCCCTATACCCGAAAAGTCGAGTGGACAGCCAAAGGCCCCAATGGAGAATCCATTGAGGTAAAAAATGTTGAATACGTTAATTTTGAAACAGCTAAATCAAGGGATGCGGCTGGACATGTTCCCGAGGAAGTCGATGGTGATGTTGTCGATATGAATGATCACCGTTAATTAATTTAATAGAATAAGCTATGCCTTTTCAAAACCTAAAAAAATATATTTTACAACGCTTCGATCCGAAGCGCAAGGAATCGGTTAATTCCTTTCAGAATACTTTTTCGGAAGTATTGAAAAGGGAAACCACGCATGAAGAAGGGCTTATCATCCTTATGGCGCTTGCACCGCATATCATGCCAGGGTTTTATGATGATATCCTAAAGGAACTCTATCCCGATGGAGGTGAATTTCCCGAGTGGGGCGGGGTAAAGGACGATACCTACAGAAGCATGCAACCCACTGGGGAAACCATTCAGTATATTTTAGGTGGGAATGATATGAAGAAGCGATTGGCCGTGCTGGACTATTTCAATGAAAACCATTGGTTCTTTAAGGAACAACTACTCTACATAGCACCTGTAAACGAAGGAATGCCTTTTATGAGTGGGAAGGTGATTGTGCCGCCGGAGAGCCTACATTTATTAATGTATGGTGAGGAGTTAAAACCCCGCTTTGGCCCCGATTTTCCTGCCAAGGAAATCACTACGAAAATGGAATGGGAAGATTTGGTGCTCAATGCCCAAACCTTTGAGCAAATCCATCAAATTAGATTGTGGATCAAACACAAACATCTGTTGCGAAACGATTGGGGCATGGCCAAACGAATGGCTCCGGGATACAAAGCACTGTTTTGTGGCCCTTCAGGAACGGGAAAAACCTTAACCGCTTCCTTGTTGGGAAAAGAATTCGATCGCCCCGTTTACCGTATCGATCTTTCCCAAGTGATCTCCAAATACATTGGGGAAACCGAGAAGAATCTGGAAAAAGTGTTTATAAGGGCCGAGAATAAGAACTGGATCCTCTTTTTCGATGAGGCAGATTCCCTCTTCGGTAAACGTTCCACTACCCGAAGTGCTCAGGACCGCTTTGCGAATCAGAGTGTGAGCTATTTGTTGCAGCGCATCGAATACTTCAATGGCGTTGTGATTCTGGCCAGTAACTATAAAAACAATATCGATCAGGCCTTTATAAGAAGGTTCAACTCCATTATCAACTTTATAAAACCGAATACCGAAGAGCGTTTTCGCCTCTGGGAAATGGCGATTCCAACCAATATTGAAGCCCACCGCGAAATACTCCTTCAGGTTTCCGAAAATTATGAATTAACCGGCGCACAGATCAACAATGCCATTGCCTATTGCTGTTTGCAAATAGCGGAAGACAATCGTGCCGAACTCTCCATGGAAGATTTCCTCAAGGCCATTAAGATCGAGTTCAATAAAGAGGAAAAAATCTTCGTGAAATTGTAAGGAGACGGTAATCGTATCGTCATTTTAGATTGCGTAGGGAAAGACGTATTTTTGCCCTGCGAAATTCGCTATTCATAAAAATAAGCTTAGTTACAGATGAAATTCAATACCAAAACAATACACGGGGGTCAGGAGCACGATCCAGCCTATGGCGCGGTAATGCCTCCGATCTACCAAACTTCTACCTATGCCCAAACTACTCCAGGAGGGCATAAGGGGTTCGAATATTCCCGTACCCACAATCCCACCCGAAAAGCATTGGAAAACGCTTTCGCCAGTATCGAAAATGGAACCTATGGTTTGGCTTTTGCCAGTGGACTGGCAGCCATCGACGCTGTAATCAAACTACTGAAGCCTGGCGATGAGGTAATCTCTACCAATGATCTTTACGGAGGAACCTATCGGTTGTTCACCAAAGTGTTCGAAGATTTTGGTGTAAAATTCCACTTTATTGGAATGGAAAATGCCGATAAAGTAGAAAGCTATGTAAATGAAAATACCAAGTTGATCTGGGCCGAGACTCCTACCAATCCCATGATGAACATTATCGATATCAAAGCTTTGGCTTCAGTTGCCAAAAAACACGATATTCTGTTGGGTGTCGACAATACCTTTGCTACACCTTATCTACAGCAACCTTTGGATTTGGGAGCTGATATCGTGATGCACAGTGCCACCAAGTATTTAGGAGGGCACAGTGATGTGGTCATGGGAGCTTTGGTGGTAAAGGACGAAGCATTGGCAGACCGTCTTTATTTCATCCAGAATGCGAGTGGAGCCGTTTGTGGCCCACAAGACAGTTTCTTAGTATTACGAGGAATAAAAACATTGCACGTGCGTATGCAACGCCACTGCGAAAACGGAAAGAAAGTAGCCGAGTATTTGGCCAATCACCCAAAAATTGAAAAAGTTTATTGGCCCGGATTCGAAAGTCATCCCAACCATGAAGTTGCCAAAGCGCAGATGAAGGATTTTGGGGGAATGATTTCTTTCGTTACCAAAGGGAATGATTACGACGAAGCCATTCGCATTGTGGAAAACATGAAAATATTCACCTTGGCCGAGAGTTTGGGAGGCGTTGAGAGTTTAAGTGGGCATCCAGCCAGCATGACACATGCCAGTATCCCGAAGGAAGAGCGTGAGAAAACAGGCGTGGTAGACGCTTTAATTCGTTTGAGTGTCGGGATTGAAGATGCAGACGATCTCATTGCCGACTTGGAACAAGCCATTGGTTAATGAATGAATAAACCATAAAAAAGGGCGGTGCATTGCACCGCCCTTTTCATTTTATATATGTTGTTCTAATTAATCCAAATAGTAGATATACCCAATATTCAACCAGAAAATCCAGTCGTTGGCTTTGTTTTCAGGCACTTGCTGTACGCCATTATTTTCAAAACTAGGATTCAAACCATCCACCCAGTTCGAGAAATAGTATTGCCAACGCGCATCGATCATTAAGTCACTCAAAGGGCTCAATTTGTAGCGCGTTCCTGCACTCATTACGATAGACCAGGTAGAATCACCCTCTTGTTGAAATGCATTAAAGTATTTAATGGGCGTTGTACCACCTTGATCCACCGGGGCTACTACATTTAAAGGCCCCAATTCGCTGTACACTTCAGGATCAAAACTTACCCAGTGTACCCCAAAGCTTCCAAAAGGAGCAAACTTATAGGCTCCAGCGGCAAAATCACGGATACTTAAGGGGAAGTACTCCAGCTGAGCTCCGATATCGAATACCGTGGTAGATCCTTTCATGGCACGCAACTGTTGTGCACCATCCGAAGTCTTATCAGGGTCCACCCACTCTCCTAGGTGTTCTAAATTCGTCTTGTGATAATCTATCTCACTTCTAATCTTGAAGTGGTCGTTAAAGTAGGTATCTCTTGTATAGCAATTACAGTCTGCTCTGTAGGAAAAGTTAAGATAGTGAACAATTCCCACTCCAAAACCTACATTTCCAATGTTGGTCTCAAAATCATAGCGCTGTCCATAATCCGAATAAAATGCAACCGGACCGGTAATTACACCGATCTCATGCGAGAAGCCCAACTGGGCCGAAACCTCCTGTTTAGCTACAGCGAGGAAAAGAAATACCATTAGCAATATTCTGGCATTCATTATATATGTGGTTTAGATTGAGACGTAACAAATATATAAAAACATATCTAACACGAAAATATATTGCGCGTAATTGGGTTATTTCGTGCAAATAAAGACTTTCTTTTTGGTAGATAACTTATATTTGCCAACAATAACGAAAACGTTTTCAATTTATTGAATTCTCAGTTTGAAATCGATATTTCGTGAAATTTTAAAGGATTATCATTATTTCGACTTTTTTTTATTAATTCAAAGATTTTTATTGTGAAGCAAAGCATTAAAGATTTTATCTCCTACGCAGAGAGTTTAAATCCCAATGAACCCGAATTTATCCAGGCAGTTACTGAAGTTGCCGAAACCGTTATCCCATTTATTGAGGAGAACGAAAAGTATCAGGGAAAGATGCTTTTGGAACGCATGGTAGAACCCGAAAGAACCATCTTGTTTAGGGTACCATGGACCGACGATAACGGAAATATTCAGGTAAATAAAGGATATCGTGTAGAGTTTAACTCTGCCATCGGTCCTTATAAAGGAGGACTTAGATTTCACCCAAGTGTAAATTTGAGCATTTTGAAGTTCTTGGGCTTCGAACAAGTATTCAAAAATAGTTTGACAACACTCCCCATGGGTGGAGGTAAAGGAGGATCCAATTTCAACCCAAAAGGAAAAAGCGATGCAGAAGTAATGCGCTTTTGCCAGAGCTTTATGACAGAGCTATCCCGACACATTGGCCCTAATACCGACGTTCCTGCAGGGGATATCGGTGTAGGTGGACGCGAAATTGGTTATATGTTTGGCCAATACAAGCGCCTACGAAATGAATTTACTGGAGTATTAACCGGAAAAGGCATGAGTTATGGAGGTTCCCTCATCCGCCCAGAAGCGACTGGATACGGAAACGTGTACTTCGCCCAAAACATGCTGGAAACCAAAGGAGAAAGCTTTCAAGGGAAGACGGTAGTAATTTCAGGTTCTGGAAACGTGGCTCAATTTGCTGCCGAAAAGGCGATGCAATTGGGCGGAAAAGTAGTTACTTTTTCAGACTCATCAGGGTTTATCCATGATGCAGAAGGAATCAATGAAGAGAAATTGGCCTTTGTTAAGGAGCTTAAAAATGTAAAAAGAGGACGTATCAAAGAATACTTGGATAAGTATCCTTCAGCTTCCTACACCGAAGGACAGCGTCCTTGGAGTGTGGCTTGCGATATCGCCCTTCCTTGTGCCACTCAAAATGAGTTGAATGAAGAAGAAGCGAAAACCTTGATCGCCAACGGATGTATCTGTGTAGGGGAAGGAGCCAATATGCCTACCACACCAGAAGCGATTGCCGCTTTCCAGGAAGCTAAAGTGCTTTTCTCCCCAGGGAAAGCTTCCAATGCAGGAGGTGTTGCCACATCCGGATTGGAAATGTCGCAGAATTCATTGCGATACAATTGGACACGAGAAGAAGTAGATGCCAAGCTTCATGGAATCATGAACGATATCCATGCAGCCTGTGTTAAATACGGAAAAGACGGTGACGGCTACGTAGATTACGTAAAAGGAGCCAACATTGCTGGCTTCGTAAAAGTAGCCGATGCCATGTTAGAGCAAGGCGTTGTATAACAACCTAGTTAATAGAGCATGAAAAGGTTGTCCTTTTGGGCAACCTTTTCTTTTTCCTACCGCAATAATTCCTATTTTAGCGTGTTTATGAAGATAGAAAAACAAGGGACCTCCTCTATGAAGAAGATCATTATTTTGGCACTGTGTTTTCTAAGTGCCATAACCCATGCCCAGAATTTCGAAGATACCTGGACAGGATTTTTTTCCTACGTATCCGTAAAGGGAATTTCGCAGGGGAATGGTCGTGTATATGTAGCTGCAGAGAATTCTGTTTTCACCTACGACATTTTAACACAGCAAGTCAATACCATTTCAACAGTGAATGGTTTGTCTGGGGAAGTCATTTCCAGTATTTACTATAGCGAAGATTTTGGGGTATTGCTGGTGGGGTATGAAAATGGTCTCATGGATGTCATTTTAGATGGGGATGAGGATATCCTTAATGTGGTCGATATATTCGACAAGCCTACCATTCCGCCAGACAGGAAACGAATCAATGATTTTTTTGAATATAACGGGGTGGTCTATATCTCTGCCCAGTTTGGGATTTCGGTTTACGATCTCTCCCGCTTAGAGTTTGGAGATACCTATTTTATTGGTGATTTAGGGGCACAAATTGATATCACCCAAACCACGGTAGCCGACCCCTATATTTACGCTTCCTCTAGCGAAGGAGGTGTTCGACGTGGCTTGGTAGATGATGAAGACCTGATCGACTTCGCTCTGTGGACCACATTAACCACTGGAAATATTCGGGGAGTGCAAACCCTAGGGGATGATGTTTATATCGCCCGAAACAATAATAATGTTCAGCGTTTTGAAGAAGGAACTGGTTTCGTTCAGGTAGAAAGTTTCGGAACGGCCATATTGGATTTTGAAACTGAGGACGACGTACTGGCCATCACAACAGATCAGTCCATGAAGGCTTATGGCCCTGGTTACAATTTAGTGGCTCAAGTGGATAATAATTTACCCAATTTTAACTTCAACCTGCAATCGGGGATGGCCTTTAATAATACCTTTTTTATGGGAACCACCAACGACGGAATGCTGGTCGTGCCCTTTGGGAGCCAAAATGTGATTCAGGCGTTACCCGATGGTCCTATCCTCAATAAACCCTTTTCCATCGATACGTCCCCAGGCCAATTATGGGTGAGTTTTGGTGACTTAACAGCTACCAATAATCCATTCCCATTAAGCCGGTTTGGGATTAGCAACCTTCGTGAAGAAGCTTGGACCAATATCCCTTACGAAGTGCTCAATTCGGTCGATGGGATTCGCGAACCTACCGATTTGGTAGAAGTAACCATCAATCCCAACAATCCCAACGAAGTATATATGAGTTCGTTTTTCGGAGGGCTCCTTCGTATAAACGATCAGACTCCAGAAGCTTTCTTGGACCAGAGCAATAGTAATTTAGAAGAAGCCATCGTTGATGGTGACAATGCAGGGATTCGTTTGTATGGTACCACCTATGATCGCCAAGGAGATCTTTGGTTGTTGCAATCTAAATTGGATGAAGGTTTGCTTCGACTTAATGGCGGACTGGGAACCCAGTTCGAAAAAACAGATCTTTCGAGTA
This sequence comes from Flavobacteriaceae bacterium, assembly GCA_019634365.1. Taxonomy (GTDB): domain Bacteria; phylum Bacteroidota; class Bacteroidia; order Flavobacteriales; family Flavobacteriaceae; genus Aureisphaera. The sequence goes on from JAHQVM010000118.1 coordinate 13,297, forward strand.
TCATGGACAACGTTTCAGAACAAGCCTTGATCGACGTCGAGATTAGCCGGGAAGGTTTTGTGTTTATAGGAACCGCAGAGAACGGATTGGTTGGGTACAATCCCACCTCTGGAAGCCTCAACCGCATTGTGGATGGTGTAGGGCAGGGAAATTTACCCTTGGCCAATGCCCGGGCCATTGCATTCGATAGGCAAAACCGCCTTTGGATCGGTACTTCCCGTGGACTTCGGGTGCTATTTAATGTAGGAGGGTTCTTTAACGAAGAATCCAATACCGATGCCCAAGAGATCATCATATTGGAAAACGGAGTGCCCCAAGAATTGCTTTTCCAACAAACCATTACCGATATTGAAGTGGATGGATCCAACAACAAATGGATTTCTACTGCAACTTCAGGGGTCTTTTACCTTTCCTCAAACGGTCAGGAAACCCTGTTGCGATTCACCAAGAACAATTCGCCCCTACCTTCAGATAATGTGCAGGATATTGCCATAGACGGTTCTACGGGAAGGGTTTATTTTGCGACGGTGAATGGTTTGGTTGCCTTCGAAGGAACATCCACGGCACCACGTGATAATTTGGATGAGGTGTATGCCTTTCCAAATCCTGTTCGTCCTGGATTTAATGGGAATGTTACCATCGACGGACTTACCGCTCAGGCCAACGTAAAGATTACCGATATCGAAGGGAATTTGGTGTTCGAAACCACCAGCGAGGGAGGAAGTGTACTTTGGGATACCACAGCCTTTGGACAGTATAGGGTAGCATCGGGCGTATATTTGGTCATGATCACTACCGAAGATGCCTTGGAGACCAAGGTTTCTAAAATTATGATTGTTCGCTAGCCATGCAGGTTTCTACCCATGCATTGGTGTTTTCATCCGTAAAATATGCCGAGGCAGATCTTATTGTTACCTGTTTTACTGAAGATTTTGGGCTGAAGTCCTACCTGCTTCGCGGCATCATGAAGTCCAAAAAAGGCAAGCTCCGTGCTTCTCTCTTTCAGCCCTTGACCCAGTTGCACCTTGAAGCCGTTCATAAGGACAAAGGAACGTTGGAGCGCATTAAAGAAGCCAAAGTCACTGTCCCCTATAAAACACTGCACACCCAAGTGGTGAAATCGTCGATCGTGCTTTTCCTAGCCGAAATGTTGAAGAATTCCATTCAGGAAGAGGAGGCAAATCCCGAACTGTTCAGTTATATTTCAACAGCCCTTCAATGGTTGGATGCCCATGAACACATTGCCAACTTTCACATCCTTTTTCTACTGAAACTAACGGCCTATTTGGGCTTTAATCCAGATACTTCAGAAATAGAACATGCGTACTTCAATCTTTTGGAAGGAAACTTCGAAAAGGAAGCCCAAGGCGATTATTCAGAAACTGGCGAAGGAGTTAGCACTTTAAAACACTTTTTCGGCATAAATTTTGATGACTTAGTGGGTACAAAAACCACCAAAAAACAGCGATTCGAAGCCTTGAATTTGCTATTGTTGTATTATCAATTACATTTGCAGGGCTATAAAAAACCGAAGTCGCTTTTGGTATTGAACCAACTATTTAATTGAAGATGCGTGTTGTACTGTTTGTCCTATGTTTCATAGGATTTTCTATATATGGTTATTGCCAAAATATTCAGGTAATTAGTGGGATTAACAACGACCCACTGCCCTCCGTTGCCATCTACAATGAAGACAAGAGCAAGAACACCCTTACCGACTTTGATGGAAATGCAGATATTTCCGCTTTCGATACCAACGAAACCCTCTTTTTTCAGTACATTGGATATGAGACCCTTTCACTGGCCAAAATTGAAATTGTACTGGCAGGAAATAAAGTGACCTTAACCGCTTCCACAAGTCAGTTGGACGAAGTGGTAATTTCCATATCCAAATTCGGACAAAACAAGCGTGATATTCCGCAACAGATTACTTCGGTAACGAGCGAGGATGTATTGTTCCGAAATCCTCAAACGGCAGCCGATCTTCTAGAAAGCAGTGGGCAAGTATATGTTCAGAAAAGTCAATTGGGAGGCGGAAGTCCATTCATTAGGGGATTTTCTACCAATCGATTGCTGATCGCGGTCGATGGTACCCGATTCAATACCGCTATTTTTAGGGAAGGGAATGTACAGAACGTGATTTCCATCGATCCCTTTATGGTGGAGCGCACCGAAGTCATCCTTGGGCCTGGTTCTGTGGTATACGGAAGTGACGCCGTGGGAGGGGTGATGAATTTCTACACCAAAAACCCAAGTTTTTCCTTCGAAAAAGGCTTTGCCCTATCCGGGAATGTCATTGGGCGCTATGCTACGGCCAATGAAGAAAAAACAGGGCACTTCGACCTCAACATTGGAGGCAAACAGTGGGCCTTCCTCACCAGTGTCACCTATAGCGATTTCGAAGACTTAAAGATGGGGAGTAACGGCCCGGGCGATTATCTCCGCAGAGATTATGTGGAAACCATCAATGGAGTGGATACAGTAGTGCAAAACGACGATCCGCAGGTACAACGGTTCACGGCATATGACCAGATAAACCTTATGCAGAAGATCCGTTACATGCCTTCGGAGCAATGGGATCTTAATTTGGGGCTTTTCTACACCACTACCAGCGATTATCCAAGGTATGATCGATTAATCCGTAGAAGGGATGGTCAATTACGTTCGGCAGAGTGGTACTATGGTCCACAAGAATGGCTGAGCGGAAATTTCCAGGTGTCCCACCAACAAGATGGGGTGGCACTGTTCGATGATAGCAAGCTAACCTTGAGCTACCAGCGTTTTAAGGAAAGCCGGAATAATCGCGACTTTGGCGATATACAGCTTTTCCAAACCGACGAGCAGGTTACAGCCTTAACTGGAGGATTGGATTTTACCAAGAAAGTGGCTCCAAAGAGCACCATTTTCTATGGCGTGGAATATGTGTACAACAAGGTGAACAGCGATGGCTCCAAAACCGATATTTCTACGGGAATCAGTAGCAAGGATGCCTCGCGTTATCCAGACGGATCTGTTTGGCAATCCATGGCGGCCTATGCCAGTTTACAGTCTAAGTTTTCACCTACGGTTTCCTTTCAAGGTGGACTGCGTTACAATCATATTTTAATTGACGGGGATTTTACCGAGAACAATCAGTTTTTCGACCTTCCCTTTTCCAACAAGGAAGTGAATACAGGTGCCCTTACCGGAAGTGCGGGAATTACTTGGCAGGCCAGTGATATGCTGGGGTGGCGCTTCAATTTTGGGACAGCCTTTAGAGCGCCCAATGTAGATGATATTGGGAAGATATTCGATAGCGAACCAGGAAGTGTGGTGGTTCCCAATCCCGATGTGGAAGCCGAATATGCCTATAACTTTGAAGTAGGGGCCAATCTCAATTTTGATGATGTGGTGAAATTCGATTTGGCGACTTATTATACCAGTCTAAAGGATGCTTTGGTGCGACGTGATTTCAGCCTCAATGGGGAAACCGAAATTGAATACCAAGGCGAATTGAGCAATGTACAGGCCATTCAGAATGCCGGAAGATCTCGGGTATATGGATTTGAAGCTGGAATGGAAGTGAATTTTAATGAAACCCTTCAACTTACCTCCCAACTCAATGTTACCGATGGGTATACCGAGGAAGAGGACGGCAGTCGTGTTCCCGTTCGCCATGTGGCACCTATGTTTGGAAACAGTCATTTGCTCTTTAAAAAGCCGAAATGGAAGTTGGATGGTTACTTGGAATATAACGGGCAGTTCGATTTTGACGATCTAGCACCCAGTCAACAGAACAATGAATTTTTGTATGCTCTAGACGATAATGGCAACCCCTTTGCGCCTTCTTGGTATACCCTGAATTTTGCGGGCCAGTACCAAATCACCGAAGCATTTCAGCTTACCGCAACCTTAGAAAATATTACCGACCAATTGTACCGTCCTTATTCTTCAGGAATTGCTGCTCCAGGCCGTAATTTGATTGTAGCAGCGAGTTATTCGTTTTAATTTTTATATATGCTTATTCCGTTCATTTTCTTTGCTTGTCCAAAGAAAACGAACCAAAACCTGCCTGCCGGCAGGCAGGGAAAAGACCCCTTTAATGAGGAATTTTTCAGCTTTGCTGAAAACCGCATAGTCAACTCCGCGGCCTTTTCAAGGCCTGAATCTCGGAGCTTGACTTTGCCTATTCTGCATTAAAGGATCTAACTCAAAGTCCTACGATTCGCCTTCGGGACCCGAAGCCAGAAAATACGTGAAAAACAAAATGCTGTTTGAGTCCAAAGGACGAGTTCATTTTGTTTAGTATTGAGGGAGTTTCGGGTGAAAAAGAATCGTCAGGCTAGATTTTTTGGTTCTTTTTCATCAATGGAAAAAGAACATAAAGAAAAAATTAGGCCGAATTCCTACTAGCATTAATATTCCCAAACAGCGAACGGGTCACCATCTTTTCATACACCTCCAGATCACTTTCGGAAGCACCTTCCGAGCGCATCCGTTGTATCTCCCGCAAGGCGAATTGCTGAATGGTGAGCAACGGCAATACAATCTTTTCCCGTACGCGAATCGAGGCCCGCATGGCTTTGGAATCTTCCATGAGTGCTGAGTAGCCGGTAAGTTTCAGTAGTAATCGTTTGCTACGCTCGTATTCCGCATAAATGAGCGACCAAAAAGCACCATATTCGGGATCGTCTTTCATATAGGCGGTAAGTGGAAAAAAGGATTTGGTCAAACTCATCATACTATTTTCCAATAGGGTTCGGAAAAAGGGCGAGTGGGTATAGAGCGATTGCACCTTGTCGAATTCCCCATTCTGCTCAAAAGTTTCCAAAGCCAAACCAACCCCAAAGAATCCGGGTACATTCTGCTTTAACTGACTCCAACTGCCCACAAACGGAATGGCGCGCAGATCGCTAAAAACCAATTCTGAGCTCTTGCCCCTTTTAGAAGGACGACTCCCTATATTGGTTTTAGCGTAATACTTCAGGGTACTCATCTGTTCCAGATAGGACAGGAATTTTGGATGTCCCTTAAAATCCTTGTAGGCTTCGTAGCTAATGGAAGCCAGTTGGTTCATGGTATCCCGATCGGCATCAGACAGGGTGGTGTCTTCATCACTAAAGACCTCATTGGTAATCCCCGAACTAATAAGCTGCTCCATATTATACTGGCAGGACTCTATGGTTCCAAAATTGGACGAAATCGTCTGCCCTTGCACCGTTAATTGCACCTCTTCATGCTCGATGGTGTCACCCAAAGAAGCATAGAATTGGTGGGTTTTTCCACCACCACGCGCTGGTGGTCCCCCACGGCCGTCGAAGAATAGGGCTGTGATGCCATACTTTCGGGATACCTCGGTGAGGCGTTCTTTGGCAGTGAAAATACTCCAGTTCGCCATGAGGTAACCTCCGTCTTTGGTACCATCGCTAAAGCCCAGCATGATCGATTGCCGATTCCCACGGCGTTTTAAGTGCGCGGCATAATGCGGGTTGGTATAGAGGGTTTCCATCACCTGATTGGCAACTTGGAGGTCATCCACGGTTTCAAATAGTGGAATAATATCTACTGTAGGTGCTTCCCAATCGCAAAGGCGGATCATGGCAAAGGCTTCGAGCACATTCACCACGCTTCCGTTGTTACTAATGATATATCGGTTGCATCCTTGCTCTCCGTTAATCTGCTGTATCTCCTTCATGGCATACATGGAGGCCAAGGTCTTTTGGGCCATTTCGTCGGAAAGGGAAGTAGGATCGATGCTTCCGGTTAGGGCCGCCAATTGTTCGATCTTATCCTCATCAGGTAGGTTGGTATAGGTGGCAGAAAACAGCTGGGGATGGCATTCGGCGATGTTGGTCATTACCCGTGTGTGCACCCTAGAATCCTGACGGATATCGAGAGAGGCAAAATGCAGTCCGAAGAGTTGTACTTTATGGATGAGGTCTGTCACTTCCCCTACGAATAGGGATTGATGTTCCTCCTCCAAGACTTTCTTAATTTCCCTCAGCTCGTGCAATATGCCATCGGCAGTGAGTGTGGCGGCTTCCGGCGGAAGGTTAAGATGGGCAAAGACTTCCGTTTCCAAGGCGATCGTTCGGGCTTCCACGCCTTTAAAGGTGAGCCTGCGGCGTAGTTTTCGCAGGTCTTTGTAATAGTTTTTCAATAAAGTTCGGCGAAGGCGTTCTGCTACTTTCAGGGTGATTTCGGTGGTGACAAAAGGATTGCCATCACGGTCCCCACCGGGCCAGAATCCGAGGTTGATCACCTGATTGGTCAAAGTTTCGCCTTCAAAAATATTGTTCTGTATGTAGTTGTAGATGGCACTTACACTATGGTAAAAAACGTTTTCCAGATACCAAATTAGGCTCACGGCCTCATCGTAGGGAGTGGGTTTTTGTTTTTTGAAGAAGGGGGTCTTCCCCAACTGGGCCAATAGCATTTTAATGGCGTCCAGGTTGTTATCCTCTATGGCAATGGCTAGATCGGTAATGATTCCCAATACGGGTCCCGGATAAAACTGCGTGGGGTGGGCCGTAAGCACCGGGCGCACCTTAAAACGCTCCAAGTATTGTTTCAGGGCTTCCTTTTTGTTTTTGTCTTCGGCTTCCTCCCGCACGTTTCTCAGGGTTCCCCGCCCATCCATATTATTGATGATGGTAAAGGTCGCATCCTCGATGGCATCGAAAAGTACCACCTGGCGTTCTATGTACTGAATGAAACGGAACAGCAGGTTCACCTTTTTGGCTTCGGTAGGGGTTTCGGCATAGCGGGTAAAAAAGTGATTGACGATTTCGGTGGGGTTTTTCTCTTTATCGAACCCCTGTTGGCATACGTCCTGAAACAAGGGAAGCAAA
>JAHQVM010000119.1 GCA_019634365.1 Flavobacteriaceae bacterium
AGGGTAGTACAAGATAAATAAAAATTGGACGGGAGGAAAATGCACCATTTGATTCATTTTAGAGGAGGGTATGCGTCCTGTTTGAGAAGGCGATAATTAATTGTTTGGATTGGATATGAATATTCCTCGGTATTTACCCTATGGTTTAAGTATGGTATATTGAATTTTCTATAGCAATTCGAGCATTTTGTTATAAAATTCTGACTACAAGTGGGTTGAATTGTGAGGATAATGAGAAAAATAGGAGTTGAAATTGCGGATTTTGTTTGCTGTATGCATTCTAAAATAGTAGATTTGCGTCTAGCTGAAATCCCCTAAAAATTAAATTAATCTAAAATTCTAACTATGAAAAAAGTTACCATGAGAGTTTTCCTTGCTCTTTTGATGTGTGTGTCCGTGTCGGCATTCGCTCAGAATGTGCAGCAAGCGGTTGACCAACAGGTGAACAAACTCTTGCAGCAGAATGAGATCTCCGCTCAGGATACAGAGTGGGTAATCAAGGACCAACATACGAGTAGAACCAGTGGGGTTCATCACGTATACTATCGTCAAGTAATTAATGAAATTGAGGTGCTCGGTAGTGAATCAAGCGTTCACCTAATGTCTAATGGTGCAGTTCTTAAGGCCAATAGCAAATTCATTAATACTCAAAAAGTAAAGGATATTGCTTCTGCAACACCTACCTTAACACCAGCTCAGGCTGTACAAAGTGCTGCTTCGCATTTCAATTACACAATTACCGAAGCGTTAACGGAAATCTCAAGCTTGAACAACCCAGCCCGTGAGACTGTATTGTCAGGTGCTGGAGTTTCTCTTAGAGATATTCCTGCAAGATTGGTATACCATACCACCGAAGGTAAAAAACTTCGTTTGGCGTGGGATATTGCCATCTACAGTATAACGGGTACAGAAGCATGGAATGTTTTTGTAGATGCTCAAACAGGAGAAATCATGAGCCAAGTTAGCTGGATGTCCAGTTGTAACTTCGACCATGATCATGGAGAGCATCCTTTAAATTATAATGAGAACCTTTATGATATTCCTAACTACGGTGAAGAAGTAGAGGAAGCGCCTGTAGCTGTTGCTGCAAATACCTACGAGGTGTTCCCAGTACCAGTAGAAAGCCCTTACTACACAACTCCAGAAGGAACTAGAACTGTGGTTACAGATCCTGCGAACCCAATTGCGTCTCCATTCGGATGGCATGATACAGATGGTGTTGCTGGACCTGAGTTTACGGTAACTGAAGGAAACAACACAGATACCTTCGAGAATGGAGATAATGTTGGATATCAAGTAGACGGTGGAGCAACATTGGACTTCGTGGGTTATCCATTCGGTATCGATTTTTCAGCTGCTAACCAGTATGAGGATGCCTCTTTGACGAACCTTTTCTATTGGACGAACGTTTGTCACGATATCAAGTATATCTACGGATTTGATGAAGCCTCCGGTAACTTCCAGGTGAATAACTATGGAAATGGAGGAGTTGGAAACGACCCTGTAGAGGCCGAGTGTCAAGATGGAGCCGGTTCTTGTAACGCAACCATGTTTACACCAGCAGATGGATCCAGACCAGCAATGTCCATGTTTACATGTGGTGACAAAGATGGAAGTTTCGATAACTTGGTAATTGTACACGAATATGCTCACGGTACTACCAACCGTTTAACGGGTGGACCTTCTAACGTAGGATGTTTAGGTAATAGTGAGCAAATGGGTGAAGGATGGAGTGACTACTACGGTGTAGTATTTACTATCGAGCCGGGAGATACGGGTGCAGACTCTAGAGGTGTAGGTACTTACCTATTCGATCAAGGAGCTGGCGGACCAGGTATTCGTCCGTTCCCTTACAGTACAGATTTTGGTACGAACCCACAAACCTATGGAGATATTGGTAGTTTGGCCATTCCTCACGGGGTTGGATCTGTATGGTGTACGATACTTTGGGAAGTTACTTGGGCACTTATTGATGAGCATGGATACGATCCAGATTTCTACAACTTCACTGGAGATGTGAATGTAGATGCCGGAAACATTCAGGCTCTTGCACTTGTAACAGAAGCATTGAAGCTTCAGCCTTGTAGCCCTGGATTCGTAGATGGAAGGGATGCTATCTTTGCAGCAGATGTTGCTCTTTATGGCGGTGCTAACGAATGTCTTCTTTGGGATGCATTCGCCGCTCGTGGTTTAGGTGCTAGTGCCGACCAAGGATCTTCAGGAAGTACTACCGACGGAACAGAATCTTTCGATTCTCCAGTTCCTGCTATCGACACTGCTGAAACAGTATGTGAAGGTCAAGGCGTACAAACATACGGAGGAGGAACTCCAGTTGGTGGAGTATACAGCGGTCCTGGGGTAACCGATAACGGCGACGGACTTACTTATGATTTCGATCCTGCTGTAGCTGGAGTTGGAACTCATACCATCTCTTACGACGTTACTACTGCTTGTGCTAGTGGTGCTGCAACAGACACTATTGAAGTAACAGATGACATTCCAGAAATCATCTGTCAAGATCATACATTAGAATTGGATGCCAACGGAGAAGCAACTCTTGAGATTGCCGACGTTGTTGCCAACCTAATTCCAGGAGGTCTTGCCATCGATCAATCTGGAACATTCAACCCAATTGATATCTCAGGAACAGGTACCGTAGTTAATTTAGGTGACGATGCTGTTTCTGATGCATTGCCTATTGGATTCGACTTCTACTTCATCGATGCTACTTATACAGACTTCTATATTTCTTCTAATGGATTCATTTCATTCCAACCAGGAGATAATGGATGTTGTACAGGAGCTCCAATCCCAACGGCTGGAGGTGTAGATAACTACATCGCTCTTGCTTGGGAAGATTTAGATCCAAATGGAGGAAGTGACGGAACCATTAGATATGAAACCATAGGAACTGCTCCAGACCGTATTTTGGTAATGGAATATGACAATGTTCCTTTCTGGCCAGGTGGTGGTGCTCCAACGGTAACATCTCAAGTTCAGTTGTACGAAGGTACTAACCGAATTGAAATTCACAGTACGGATGTACAAAACGATGGTGGATCTACAACTCAAGGAGTTGAAGACGCTACCGGTGCATTTGGTATCGCAACTCCGGGAAGAAACTCTCAAGCTTGGACTGCGTCGAATGACTATGTTGCTTTCTACTATGCAGATCCAACAGCTCCAGAGAACTGTGAGACTGCTACCAACATTACGTTGAGTCAATCAGACTTTACATGTTTGGATTTTGGTGCTAACACTGTAACAGTAACTATTACAGATGCCAATGGAAACACAGCTTCTTGTGATGCCATTGTAACGGTTACAGATCCACTAGATGTTTGTGAACTAGGAGTTAATGATAGCGTACTAGATCGTTTGGTAGGATTGTTCCCGAATCCAACATCTGGACAGCTTACTTTGGTAAACAACAGCAACTTAAACCTTGAGAATGCCATTGTTACCGATGTGAACGGAAGAACTATTCAGCAGATCGATCTCAGCGATGCTGGAACTACAACTAACATATCTCTAGATAGGTTAGCTTCTGGACTGTACTTTGTACAGATTAATACAGAAGATTCCAGTACGGTGAAACGAATTGTTAAACAATAAGTTTGAACTGGAAAGGCCCCGAAAAGGGGCCTTTTCTTTTAGAATGCATTTTGGCATTTTATTTGCTCTTAATAAAGCATAACCTACTGTGCAGATGAAACATAAAGTAAACGCAATGCGTCCCTAAAAAGAAACATTTGTCGAAATAGGTAAAAGCCTTCTCAGTCCCCTGAGAAGGTTTTTTCTTTTTTAAGGCAATGCTTGGGCAATAAAAATGGCATTGTTATTAGGATCGTAGAAACCAAATTCGTGGGTGTTCCAAGGAGTATTTAGTTGTAGTTTGTCTTTGGTTACTGTCCCAGATGCTACAAATTCATCGAATATAGGCTGAATGGAGTCTACAAAGATGCGAACCACCGAACCTCCCAATAGCGGATCATCTTCGGTATTTGCATGCCATTGCAGGTGCAGGAATAAGTGATCGCGTTTCAGGACGGCATAGAAATCATCGGAATGAAGTATTTCAAAACCCACTTGTTCTTTATAAAACTTCAGATCCCGTTGCATATCTTCCGTGGGAAGAACAGGAACTATACCCAATAAATTCGTTTCCATAGGCTTTCAATTTAAATATAGTGGTAAAAAAAGCGTCTATTCCCAACAGGAAATAAACGCTTCAAATTGTTGTTATAGCGTATTGGTTTACTCTATGATTCCTGCACAACTCACCCGTGCACCAGCGGCACCACTTGGTTGTGAGGTTAGGTCGTCTTCACCTTGGTGTACGACCACGGCTTTTCCAAGAATGTCTTTCTTATCGTCCCCACACCCTATGCACCATTCATTGGTGGTAAATTCTACCTTACCAATTCCATCTTCTCCCACTTCGAAATTTCCAATATCTCCTTTGTGATATCCCGTTTCGGCACCCCACGCACCGTGATCGGCAAAAGTTGGGTTCCAATGCCCGCCAGAGGATTTGGCATCGGCAGAACTACAATCTGCCTTTTCATGCAAATGTATGGCATGTGTGCCCGGAGTAAGTCCAGTCATATTGGCGGCCATAGAAACAATCCCTTCAGATTCAGTAAAAATTACAGTTCCAACAACTTCCGATTCGCTCTTGGCTTCCAATTGGATACTCACCGTTTTTGTCTCTTCCTTTATTTCTTCGACTGCTTCTTCTACCTTTTCTTCAACTTCTTCAGCTTTCTTTGTCTCATTTTTACAACCTACAAAGGCAATTAGGGACAAACTTATTATAGACAGTGCTATTTTTTTCATGTCGACTTGTATTAGGGTTAGTTTTACTGATCATTAAAGGTACTAGCTTTCTATAAAAAAGACAAGCATTACCGACGGTCCTTCAGCATTTCCTTCATATCGGTGATGCCGAGTTTAAGGTTTTCCATAAGTATTAACGCTTTATCAATGCGGGTTTGCGAGCTTTTATACCGTAAAATGGTGTAGATCAAACCCCGCTTTTTCCCTGGGGTTAATTGTTCAAAAAAATCACTGGCTTCTGGATCGCTATCCAAAACCGCTTGAAATTCCTCTGGCATTTCAACCCCATATTTAGAGGTATCTTCAAATAGTTGCATATAAAACGATTCTCCTGGAGTCAAATCGATCGCTTTCTGATTACTCTTGCCGAACATAATTCTATATTGACCTTTTATCTTTTGAAGCGCAGCATGCACCGTATGGGTTTTGTCCCTTAACGATGCTTTCACTAAAACTCTTTTATGGCCTTGATTAATGAAGGATTCTGCAATAATATCTGGGATATATACACCGTAGTATCCATCTACAAGAACTTCAAATTTTTCAGAAGATAACATTAATCGATGGCTTTAGTAATTACCTGCACTTCATTATGCAAGGTCTTATGAACCGGACATTTATCTGCTATTTGCAAGAGTCGTGTAATCTGTTTTTCATCCAGATCTCCCGTGAATTTAATTTCTTTATGGAACGTGTCAATCTTAGCATTGGGATCGTCTTCACAAGATGAACAATCCACAGCGTAGTCCTTCGAATAACTAACATGGACCTCGACATTTTCAATAAGCCATCCCTTTCGGCGTGCATACATTTGTAAGGTCATAGCAGTACAGGCAGCAAGACTACCTGCAAGTAACTCGTAAGGCGTGGGGCCAAAATCATGTCCTCCTACACGTAAGGGCTCGTCAGCCTTAAAATAGTGGTTGCCCAACTTCATCTGTGTGGTAAAATCGTCCTCGTCATCCAAGCTTGCAACAACATCATGCGTGGTCTTTATGGTTTCTTCTTCGGGTACCGGGATATATCTTGTTGCCCAACCTGCGATTACTTTTCCCACATAGGAGGCATTTTTGCGATCCATTAAAAGATGTTCGGATCCATCTAAGGTGACAAAACTTTTGGGATGATGCGCAGCATGATAGATTTCTTCAGCATTCTTTACCGAAACCGTAGCATCTTGAGGCGAATGCATAATGAGCAGTGCTTTGCGCAATTTTTTTGCAGCCTCTACACAGGAACAAGACTCCAGGTCTTCGATAAATTGCTTTTTGAAAGTGAAATCCCTACCGGCCAAAGTAACAACGGCTTGTCCTTCTTCAGCAATCTCAACTATTTTCTCTCCTAATTGTTTTTGTACATGCACGGGATTACTGGGAGCGCCAATGGTGGCTACAGCTTCAATACTGTCTATTTCTGCAGCGGCGAAAATTGCGGCAGCTCCTCCTAAAGAATGACCTACCAGTAGGGAAGGGGCTTTATAGTGTTCTGCTAAAAAGTCGGCAGCACATAGTAAATCAGAAATATTACTCGAAAAATTAGTATCCGCGAAGTCGCCATGGCTATCTCCCAATCCTGTAAAATCGAAACGAAGTACACCAAACCCTTCAGATGCCAATGCTTTGCTTATGTTCCTCACCGCAGAGAAGTCCTTGCTGCAGGTAAAACAATGGGCAAAAATGGCAAAATTGTGCGGGTGCTGATCGGCAGGAAGGTCCAATCGACCCGAAAGTACTTCCCCTGCCTTGTTGGTGAAATAGATTTTACTGGATTTCATAGTTACGTTTTTAGTCGTTCGAGTCTGTCTTTTTCCGTAAGTCGGTTTTTAGAAAGACACCTAACTGAAGCCGATCGAAATTACGTCCGGTAAAATGGTTTTTAAGATAACCTGCCTGAATGGCCAAATTATTGGACACATTGTAGCCCAGTGCTGCATACAAACGGTTTTGACCAAAAATGGGTTCTTGCAAGTTGATAAAAACTTCATCGTATGCCGTTAAAAACCAATCATCATTAATGGGATAGGTAACCCTCAGGAAATAGCGGGCACGGTGTTGGGTGTCCTTACCGGTAACAGGATGATCTATAAAACGCTGTTCCAATCGGTAGCGATGGCTAAATTTGAACTTCCCAACCGAATTGCGAAGAACGAATTGTTGGTAGATTCGATTTTCGGTTATATTTTCCTCGCCATCCACATCGCCAAAATTGGTATCGGTAGTAATATTTCCATATCCCAATGTCACCATGGCCTTGTCTGAAATATGGTAGTTCAATCCACCACGCAATAATAGCTGATTGAAATTGCCAAAGGTTTCATAGTATCGAGCTTGTGCTTCAGCATGTATACTGAAATCCTCACTTATTTTGTTGGTTGTAAAAACCATGTACCAAGCACCCAGGTCGTCTTCCCCGGTTTCTTGACCAATGCCATTGAAATTAAAAATAAATACTACAACGAGTAAAGCAAATAGTGGGTTAATTCTGTGATTCATTTAAATTGAAAATTTTAGTTTCTTTAAAGGGTGAAAGTTCGACTTTTTCTATTGTTTCTGTATAATCTTTCCAGTCTTTATTGAAAAAGGCATTGGTTTGATTTATGGCTTCTTTTAAAGCATCGTTGGCTTGTTGCATTAATCGATCTTCAGTAGCCGTCATTGCACCCGGACGACCCCCGGTATACCAATTGGCAGTACCTATTCGCTGATTTACATTCACCTCTGGATTTCGTGTAATTCCTTGTCGCTTATCTTCCTTACCAATGTAAAGAGCAACAATAGAGTCGATCTTCTTTACGACTTCTCCAGTGAGCTTTATTTCTTCTTTGTATTTTTCATCATCTTCCTTCTTCATTCTCTTTTTGAATTCTTGCGCTGTATTTTTACTTTCTACCAATTGCTTTACAGCATCTGCAGCCGTTTGCGTCATTTTTTCCACTTGTTTCTGGTAGGCATAGCGATCGTCTATGGATTTTTGACTTATGGTAAGCCTCGGATCACTGGCAACAGTAATGTTTGCAGAGGATGTCTCTTCCATATAACTCATTTCTGCCCTGAAGGTTCCTGGTTTAACATCAACGCCACCGGGTTCATTTTTGCGTTCCCGAATCTTACGTGACGGTCGATCTACACCCGCTTCATTCATATACCAAGTCCATTTGTAAATTCCCGTACTGTCCGGAATTTTCTTTTTCAAACTTCTAATCAAACGATCCCCATCGTAAATTTTGAGGTACAAGGAATCCTTCGAGGGCCCTTTGGGCTTTTCTTTGGCAGTCTCTTCTGTTTCTTCCGCATCTGCCTCTTCGGTCTCTTTCTCTTCTCCTTTTTTGAAATAATAACTGAAATGGGCACCGTATTCACGATTCTCACCATTGTAGATAGCATCTCCACCAAAACGGCTTCCAGTAGGCTGTTGGTAAGCTGCCTGATAGCCCGTTGGAGGATCAAATAACTTGATGTTGGAATTTAATACAGATCGGTTTTTAGCAATTTCCCTCAATGGGCGGATATCATCCAAAACCCATGCCGCACGACCAAAGGTTCCAATTACTAGATCATGTTCCCGTTCTTGAATGACCAAATCCTTTACAGAAGTAGTAGGGAAACCGTGTGTCCACTTTTGCCAGTTGGATCCAGCATCGATGGAAACATACAATCCATCATCTGTTCCCAAGAAAAGCAGGTTTTTTTCAACAGGATCTTCTACAATGCTCAAGGTATAACTGATAACATCGTTGCTGTCTACGATACGTGTCCAAGTCTTACCATAGTCGGTAGTGCGATAAGCATATGGAGTATAATTAAATCTTCGGTAGTCATTGGCCACCAATAGTGCTTCCCCTTTGGTTTTGTTGCTGGCCTTGATTTGAACGATCCAGCTTCCTTTGGGTAAGCCTTTAATATTATTGGTTACTTCGGTCCAGTTTTCGCCCCCATTCTGGGTATAATGTACACGACCATCATCGGTTCCTACCCAGAGCATATTGCGTTCTAAGGGCGAAGGTTCGATCACTAGAATGGTGGTATGATTTTCGGCTCCTGTGGCGTCCATGGTAAGACCGCCACTTTCGCTTTGCTTCTGTTTTTCGGGATCGTTGGTGGTGAGATCTTCAGAAATTAGCTCCCAAGTAAGCCCTTTGTCGGTACTCTTGTGAACAAACTGACTTCCGAAGTAAATGGTGCTATTGTTAAAAGGATCAATGTTAATGGCGCTATTCCAATTAAAACGCAGTTTCGTATCCGGATCAGGATGTGTAGGTCGAACGGTGTAATTGTTACCTGTCATCCAATCATAGCGGCTCACATATCCCTGCTGACTCATGCTCCAGCCGTAACGGCTATCATCCCGATCGGGAACTACATCGAATCCATCCCCAAAACTAATTTCCTGCCAGTAATCATTTCGGATTCCCTGAGACCTCCAAACATAGGCTGGCCCACGCCAGCTACCATTGTCCTGCATTCCACCATATACGTTATACGGAAACTCATTATCCACATTGATATGATAGAATTGGGCCACCGGTAAGTTTCCAATGAATCGCCAAGTCTTTCCTCCATCTTTGGTAATGTTCATCCCCCCGTCATTTCCGTCGATCATAAAATCACCATTATCTGGGTGTATCCACCACGCGTGATGGTCAGGGTGCACTCCATTGTCAACACCATAAGCGGGCATTAACCGGGTGAACCTTTTCCCACCATCTTGGGACACATTGACATAGGTAAAAATGGAATATACACGATTTTCATTTTGGGGATCTACATAAATTTCGGAATAATAGAAAGGACGATTTCCGATATCATCATTGTCGTTTACTTTTTTCCAATTCGATCCACCGTCGGTACTTTTGTAGAGCGCATTCTTCTTGGCCTCTACCAAAGCGTAAACTATGTTGGGTTTATTTCTTGCTATCGCAATACCTATCCTACCAAGATCTCCTTTAGGAAGCCCGTCTGCGTCTGTCCGTTTTTCCCAAGTGTCACCACCGTCATGGGTGATATACAGTCCAGAACCTTCCCCACCACTTTTAAAGAACCAAGGATCACGCTTGTGTTCCCACATGGCAACTATCAATTTGTTGGGGTTGCTGGGATCCATAACCATATCGCCGACCCCTGTTTTGTTGTTATTGAATAGTATTTGTTTCCACGTTTTACCCCCATCTGTAGTTTTGTATACACCTCTTTCGGGATGAATGCCCCAAGGAGACCCAATGGCTCCCACGTAGACCACATCTGGGTTTGTTGGGTCTATAATGACCCTATGGATATGTCGGGTTTTCTCCAACCCCATGGATTTCCATGTTTTTCCGCCATCCAAGGATTTGTAGATACCAAAACCACCGTTCAAACTATTCCTTGGGTTTCCTTCGCCTGTTCCCACCCAGATTACGGATGGATTGCTTTGTTGAATGGCCACAGCACCAATGGATGCAGTGGGCTGATCGTCGAAAATAGGATACCATTTTATCCCACCACTTGTAGACTTCCATAACCCTCCTGAAGCGGTTCCAACATACATCACATCGGGATTGGAAAGGACGACATCGATAGACGTAACACGACCGGACATACCTCCAGGACCAATGTTTCTGGGTTTCATGTCCTTGAGGATATCCATAGAGATTTGTTGAGCGAATAGGGGATAGGCAATGCACACAAGCATGCAGAGGAATAATTTTTTCATAAAACGGAGCCGCCTTGGCGGAATTTTGGTTGTGTTTTTATTTTAATCCCTAAAGTTAGCAAATTGGGGACTCGCTTTTCTTAAATAGGTGTTAACGCCTTCAGGGTCTCTTCTATTTGTAGTATTTTTATATATATGAAAAAGAAGACTCCTCAAAGAGACTTTTCAAAAAGACCCACCGGCTTCGTTTTTACAAAACACACTCCAAAGGAGCAATCTCCTTTCGAGCGGTTGTTCGAGATATTTCAGGAGTTAATCACCCATACTTCCGGAGATTTCGATGAAGCCATAAATTGGTTGCGACAGTTGGATGAAGAATACAATCTTACCAATGAGGATTATACGATTGAAGATTTCATAGAAGATCTCAAAGCCAAAGGCTACATTCGGGAAGAAATTCGGCCTGATGGTAGCGGGAATGGAGATGGAAAGGGAAATTTGAAAATGTCCGAAAAGTTAGAGCGTTCGCTCCGTAAACGGGCACTGGATCAGATCTTCGGAAAACTGAAACGCAATACCGGAGGCAATCATAAGACAAAATATAAAGGACAGGGCGACGAGCAATCTGGGGAATATAGAAACTACCAATTTGGAGATGCGTTGGAACGAATCTCCATGACTGAAAGTTTAAAGAATGCTCAAATAAACCATGGAATAGGGGATTTTCATCTTACCGAGAATGATTTGGTGGTGGAGGAAACCATGTTTAAGGCACAAATGAGTACGGTGCTTATGATCGATATTAGTCATTCCATGATCTTGTATGGCGAAGATCGTATCACTCCTGCCAAAAAGGTGGCCATGGCCCTATCTGAATTGATAACCACACGATATCCCAAGGACACCTTGGATATATTGGTTTTTGGAAATGATGCTTGGCCTATAAAGATTAAGGATTTACCCTATCTCAATGTCGGGCCATATCATACAAACACGGTAGCTGGATTGCAGTTGGCCATGGATATGCTCCGACGAAAGCGCAATACCAACAAACAAATTTTTATGATTACCGACGGAAAGCCCAGTTGTATGCAACTGCCCGATGGTAGGTATTATAAAAACAGTGCGGGCCTAGATCCCCATATCGTGAGTAAGTGTTATACCATGGCACGTCAGGCTAGAAAACTTCATATACCCATTACTACTTTTATGATAGCCAGTGATCCTTACTTACAACAGTTTGTAGATCACTTTACAGAAGCCAACCAAGGAAAGGCATTTTATACAGGTTTGAAAGGATTGGGGGAAATGATTTTTACAGATTACGAAACAAACAGAAGGAAAAGATTACGATAAATGTACTTTGTTTAGAGAAGAGAGAAGAGAGGAGAGAGGAGAGAATAAAGAAATGTAGTTGAACGAAATAGACGAAGTCAATTAATGAAAAGAAAAAGGCATAATTACAAGAATTTAAAAATTTGGAAGTTGGCATTAGAAATCGCCATGGATGTTTCGGACAAGTTGGAAAAGTTTCCCAAATTAGAGCGGTACAGTCTTACATCGCAGATGAGTAGATGTTCTGTTTCACTTCCAAGTAATGTTGCGGAAGGATCTGCAAGAACTGCAAAAATGTTCAATAACTATTTGGACATTGCGATTGGGTCATCCTTCGAATTGCAAACACAACTTATTATAGCAAATCATAAAAAGTATATTAAAGAAAAAGAATTAGAAGAATTGAGTTTGAAAATTGATGAATGGCAGCGAATGACGTTTGTTTTTCAAAATAATTTGATAGGGAATAGATAGGAGATTCCCTGTTCTCTATTCTATTTTTCTCTTGTCTTTTTCAGTTACTAAAATCAGTATGGATTACAACAAAATAAAAACATTCGGACAGTTAAAAGAGGCAGGTTATGAGCCCAAATCGGTAAAGGAAGAACTTCGAAGGAATCTGCTTCAAAAGTTGATGAAAAAGGAAGCTACCTTCGAGGGAATTCACGGATATGAATATACCGTAATCCCTGAATTGGAGCGCGCCATCCTCTCCAAACACAACATCAATCTTTTGGGATTGCGTGGACAGGCGAAGACACGATTGGCGCGTCAAATGGTATCTTTATTGGATGAGTATATTCCTGTGGTGGAAGGAAGTGAGATTAATGACGATCCCTTTCAGCCTATTTCCCGTTATGCACGATTACTATTAGAAGAAAAAGGAGATGACACACCCATCTCTTGGTTGCACAGGGAAGATCGCTTCGCCGAAAAATTGGCCACGCCCGATGTTACCGTGGCCGATCTTATTGGAGATGTAGACCCTATTAAGGCAGCCAATTTAAAATTGACCTATGCCGATGACCGTGTAATTCATTTTGGAATGATTCCCCGGGCGAACCGTTGTATTTTTGTGATCAACGAATTACCCGATCTTCAGGCAAGGATCCAGGTAGCACTTTTCAATATATTGCAGGAAGGAGATATACAGATTCGCGGCTTCAAATTGCGATTGCCTTTGGATATTCAATTCGTATTCACAGCCAATCCTGAAGATTATACCAATCGTGGAAGTATCGTTACACCGCTAAAGGACCGAATTGGGTCTCAAATCCTTACCCATTATCCAGAGAGCTTAGAAGTGGCCCGTACGATCACTGAGCAGGAAACCGCATCTGCCATAGCAGAAAAGGAACATGTATATGTGCCAGAATTGGCCAAGGATATATTGGAACAGATCAGCTTTGAAGCACGTGAGAGTGAATTTATCGATGCCAAAAGTGGGGTGAGTGCCCGATTGAGTATTACCGCCTTTGAAAACCTGTTGAGTACGGCAGAGCGAAGGGCATTGCAAAATGGAGATGCAGAGACTACGGTGCGTTTAGGCGATTTTATTGGGATTATTCCTGCCATTACTGGAAAAGTGGAGTTGGTGTATGAAGGGGAGCAGGAGGGAGCCGCGGAAGTGGCTCAAAGCCTTATTGCCGATGCAGTGGTAACAGAATTCTTAAGTTATTTCCCGAAAATAGAAAAACTGCAGAAGGAAAGCGATGTAGATCCGTACGATGAATTGGTTTCCTGGTTCTTCGAACAGCGCGGATTTGAGTTGCTGGATTCTTTATCGGATACAGAATACAAAGAGAAATTGAATAGCATTCCACCTTTGGAAAGGTTACTTGCCAAATATGTACCCGATGTGACTCCTGATGATCGGCCTTTTTTTAAGGAATTCGTACTATGGGCTTTGGCAGAGAACAAAAAGCTGAGCAAATATTACATGAGTAATGGGCTTCGCTTTAAGGATGTATATGGTGGGTATATAAGTGGATTATAAAATCTCACGTAGTGATTTTATAACTAACATAATACCAGCAATTACCATAATGGCAATCAACCATCTGCGAAATGCCAATTTACTCATCCGGAACAATAACCACTTTCCTATGAGGTTGCCCAATATTGCACCTAATCCTAGTGCGATACCAAATGCCCAAAGTTTTGGAGTAAGCAGCCCAAAAAAAACATAACCACTTACCTGAGCCAACCCTAAAAAGAACGATTGGGCAGCTTTTGTGCCCACGAGGTATTCTTTATCAATACCGGCATTGATGAGAAACGGATTTAAAATAGGTCCCATTCCCCCAGTGAAGGTACCTATAATAGATATGAAAAGCCCCAAAGGGATGAAATACCAGAGCTTAACATTGAAGGAACGGTCTTTCTTACCAAAGCGATATTGGAATAGCGCACTCACCAAGAAGAGCCCAACGAGTAATTGTATCCAGTAGATCTTTACTTCAGAAAAAAGCCAAGCAGCCAATAGTGCTCCTATCATGGCGGCTGGGACAAAGAACCAGAAAACTTTCCATACGATGTATTTCCAGAAGATAATGATGCGTGTGGGACGACTTATAAAGGCTCCTAGGTTAATAACCGGTGCGGTCTGGGACGCCCCAATAAGGAAATTTAATACAGGAATTTGCATCATAGCTCCGCCACCACCACTTATGGTAGATAAGGTGAAGGTAGCAGCACCCAGCAAAAAGAGGCCTACTAAAACCAATGGAGAAATATCGGCTAAAACAGTTTCCATAAAAAAACTGCCCCGAAAGGCAGTTTTAATTTACTATTTAATTTGGAATTAGAGATTTGGAATCACCAATTCCTGTCCTGGATGAATCATATCCGGGTTATCCAAAATATTTCTGTTTGCTTCAAAAATCGCAGTGTACTTCATTGGATCTTTGTAGTAGTGCTTGGCAATTTTGCTCAAGGACTCTCCACTTGCTACGGTATGGCGTGCATAATATGAATCGTCTGCCACTTTAATATCTGCTACAATATCGGCCGGGCTTTCACCACCAGCTTCTTTAATGGCATCCCAAAGGATGTTCTTTTCGTATTGGGTAGCAGCGGTACCACTAATGTGAAGTACTCCATTTTCTTCCCTTACGTCCCCGTCTTGAATTTGTAGTTGCTCCCCAAGATCCAAAACGCCTTGATATTTTGCTTTAATCATGTTGTCGGTTTTAATAGATTAATAGAATAGTATGTTAAATTTACAAATTTCAATCAAATTTTGTTCCTGTTTGGGCCTTTAATAAATTGTAAAGATTGGTTTTCGCCCATAGGCATGGTTTTACCGTCTACTGTGTGTTGGGAAACCTTCCAGCATCCACATCCTTTATAAACGAGACAAGCCCAGGAAAAAAGTGTTCCTGATCGTCGTATTGTGACAAGTGACTGCCATTGGGGCAATGCAGGTATCGTCCATTCATAACTTCATTGGCGACCCATTCCATTTGTTTGGGATCCATGGTATCGAATTGGGCACCGATGGAAAGTGTGGGTACTGTGATTTCTTTCAATCGATCCTTTACATCCCAATCTTTCAAGGTGGCATCCCCTTTAATACCAAATTCACTAGGGCCTTGCATAGTAATATAAACATCGGGATTTAAATGATTGAATCCTCGGTTGATGGAATTGGGCCATTGCTCCATGGGTATGCGAATTACATGTTTGGGATAATAGTGTTCTACAATAAGTCCAAGATATTCCTCGTTTCCATAATCTTCGGCTTCTTCATACTTCATGATCGTGACCAACACCTCTTCGGGGAGTTGCGGTGCCAACACTTCCTCGTTGTATTTCATGTAGTCGGGAATGGAAGGAACCATGTTCGAAATAATTAGTCCCTTTAAGTTCTGTTGGTATTTCAATGCATATTCCATGGCCAAAATTCCACCCCAGGATTGACCAAAGAGGTAGAAATTATCCGAATTGAGTCCCAAGGCTTTTCTTACCTGCTCTACTTCTTCAACAAAACGTGCTGTATCCCAAAGGCTCAGATCGTCTGGTTGATCGCTGTAATAACTCCCCAATTGATCGTAGTAATAATACTCAATGCCTTCCTGCGGAAAGTATCCGTCGAAGCTTTCATAGATTTCATGAGTCATTCCGGGACCACCATGAAGGAGAAGCACTTTAATGGTGGGATTATTCCCAACTCGTTTGGTCCAGACCTTAAAATCGCCCTTGGGCGTGGTAATGGGAATCATTTTTATGCCTCCTGTGGCTTGATCGTCCCGTCCTTCGTAAGACCAATAATCGATTGTGGTTGTTTCTTCTACTGAAGTTTCTTTGGGATTGTTACATGATAGGCCTATGATTAATACGACCGTTAGGGAAAAGATTAGTCTCATCTCTATGGGTTTTTAAAATTTTCCGAAAGGTAAGTTACAACTTCCTCTTGAGATAAGGCAGAAAACTTAGCGTAGCGTTTTTCACTGTGCACATCCACAATCTCGTCCAAAGCATCCTGTATCAATTCTTTATTTTTCCATCGATTGAGGGCAGCGACCACTTTGGGCAGGCAACCTTTCTTATAGCTTATTTGTCCTATTACATGTACCAACGTGTCCCGCACCCGTCGGGTTTCATCATACTGAAGGGTTTCCAGTAGCGGAAGTACATCTTCTGGGTGGGTTCTTCCCCGTAATTCTATACCATGGCAAATTTCGCGTCTAATTTCCTTATCGGGGTGATTTAAATAGCCTTGGGCCCACTTCAATACAGGTTTGGGGTTTTTCTGCCCCATTTTCTTCACCGAACCAATCACTGCATTGCGCACTTTGTGATGGGTATCGAATAGCGCTTCATCGAAGAATTGAACCACGCTTTCGAACTGAAACATTCCTATTTCCCCGGCTGCATTCACGACTGTTTGCCGAATGTGTTCCTCCTCATGTTTTTTGAGTTGGGATAAGGCAAGCAATACCTTGGGGCGTAACGAACTTTCGTGGTTGTAAATCCGCCCAATGCCTTGATAGGCAGCTTTTCGGATATAGGTATCGTCGTCGCCAAAATAGGTGAATATGTGATCCCATTCACCATGCATGATAGCTTGTTGCAATTCATATTGAATATCAGCTACCTTTTGTGCTCTCTCCGTTTTGGAAAGGTCGTAAAACCCCATGATTAATAATTGCTTTTAAAGGTAAAGGCATGTTCGCTTTCACCATGCTCGCGAAGGTATTCCAAGCGTTTTTTTCCTTCTTCTATCGTCGGGATGTGGCCTTCGTCTACATACCAAAGCACCATATGCATTTTCATCATTTTTGAAAACCATTCTTTTCTCCTTTTGAAGATTTCAACATGACCAGATTGATAAACGAATTGGAAGAGGCTTTCTTTGTCCTTCCAAACACTCATATTCACAAGCATGGCGTCATCTTCATAGGCTTGTATATCGTATGCGTGATCTGAATCATCGCTTTTCAACCGCCATATAAATCCAGGGTATTCGTCGGCTAGGGCATTGATACGATCAATGTTATTAACGAAATCGGCCATGACGGGACTATCCATGTTGTCCAGGGCTTCGGCAATATTGAATTGAGCTAAGGGCATGTTTTAGAGTTTTTCAGAAAGATACTTAAAAGTGGAAAATGGAGCATAAAAAAGGCACCTCAATTAATATGGTTCTGGTTGACGCAAACCTTACATTTCCGTCTGGGGAGATGACCAAATCCTTAATCTTGGTGCCGATATTATATAGTCGTAAAACTAATTTTTCGTAAAGTCGAATCCAAATATAGCTCAAAGGATTCGAAACTAAAAATTACAAAGACTTATTTAACCTTTTGGCCTTGTAACACGCTTACATTCTTGATTTTATGTTCAATTTGCAGAGGCGTATGATCTCAGAAATACGCTTATTGCGCGTTTCTTCCCTTTTGGCACTGTGCAACCAACTTAAATAACTCTTTCTGTAACCAAAGGAGAAGTTCTGATAATTCTCGAAAGCCAATGGGGAAGCCTTGAAAGCTTTTTTTAAGTCTTCCGGAATGACTCCGTTTTCCACATCATCCATGGCTGTCCATGTTCCAGTTTGCTTCGCTAATTCGATCATTTTCCATCCACTTTCATGAATGAGCCCTTCCATTTCCAACGCAACAATGTAGGATTTGTTAAGTTTACTCCAATTGCTTTTTGGGTTTCTCGGACAGAAATATTGCCTTCGCTTGCCGGCTCCCAAACTTTTAACCGTACTGTCTATCCAGCCAAAACACAGGGCTACCTTAACGGCTTCCTCCCAGCGCATGGTAGGAACACCGGTTTCCAGTTTGTAGAAGATTAGATAAATTCCCTTGGGATAACGGTCATAGTTCTGTAAGAGCCAATCACGCCATTCCACGTCCCTTGGAAAGTATAGTTCGGGTTTTTCTTCCATTATGGATTTACTCGTTCTGAATCTACTAAGAAATCAATTTTTATACTGGCCGCTTTAATGGTTTGGTCAAAGGTTTTCATATTCCATTCGGATTTGGGAAAAATCCATTCTTCCTTATCATTTATTAGCATGATTACAGGCATATCGAAGTTGTCGATGATATTTGTATACCTAAATTTTAAATCTTTCCCCTCGATGGAATATTCAATCTTCGGGATTTGGGTAGTTCTGAGGTATTGCTCCCAGAATTCCGTAAGATCGATCCCAGTTTCTTTGCTCATAAATGCTTCCACTTCTTGGGAAGAAACGGTTTTGTGGTAGAATTCTTGGTTTATTTTTTTTAGAATACTTCTCCATTTTTTGTCATCTTCCAATAATTGCCTAAGGGTATGAAGAATATTGGCGCCTTTGTAGTACATGTCGCCACTTCCTTCGTTCCTTACTCCGTAGGTTCCTATGAGAGGGCGATCATTTTGAATGAGCTTGCGGGTTCCTACCACATACTCGCTGGATGCCACAGGTCCGAAATGATAATCCAGGTACAAATTTTCGCTATAGGCCGTAAACCCTTCATGAATCCACATATCGGCCACATCTTTGTTGGTAATGTTATTGGCAAACCATTCATGTCCAGCTTCGTGAATGATAATGAAATCGAATCGCAGTCCCCAGCCCGTATCGCTAAGATCACGCCCTAGGTATCCGTTTCCATAACGATTTCCATAGGTAACACTGCTTTGATGTTCCATCCCCAAATAAGGAACTTCCACCAGTTTAAAACTATCCTCGTAAAAGGGGTAGGGGCCAAACCAATATTCGAAGGCATTCATCATCATAGGAACTTGCTCGAACTGGACTTTCGCACGCTCCAAATTTTCACGAAGTACCCAGTAATCCAAATCAAGCGGTCCCTTTAGACCTTCATGTTCTTCAGAAAAGTTAACGTAATCCCCAATATTTACATTCACTCCGTAATTGTTGATAGGGTTCACCACCTTCCAATGCCATGTTTTGGTGGTTCCCTGATCTGTGGTTTTTTCAAGCCTTCCATTGCCCACTGCAACTAGATTGGCAGGGGCAGTAATGGCTAAGTCTACTCCTTTATCCGGTTCGTCTTGGGGATGATCCTTGTTGGGCCACCAGATGCTTGAGCCGATTCCTTGATTGGAGGTGGCGATAAAATGATTGCCCGCACTGTCTTTTTCCCATGAATAGCCACCATCCCAAGGGGGACGAATGGCCTCTTTTGGAGTGCCGGAAAAGTAAAGTGTGATTTGTCGTGTTTGACCTTCTTTTTGCTTTTTCAACTTTATGTAATGAATAGCACCTTTTCGCTTTACAGAAAGCTCTTTACCATTTTGGATGGCCTTATCAATCTTCATGGGCTCCTGAAGGTCTATCTGCATGGTTCTTTTATTATCCAGCACCGTATAGGTTATGGTATTGATTCCCTTTATGGATTTACTTTCGGGGAAAACCTCGACCGATAAATCATAATGCTGAAGATCCCACCAAGCCCTTTCTGGTGTAATGGATCCCATAAGCCGATCCTGCTCGCTAAAATTCTGTGCACTTATGGAGAATGTAAGAAGTAATAGTATGTGCGTTGTCCATTTCATAGATAGCGTTCCAATTTTTTAATTTCTGAATGTTCCTTCGGGAAAAGCAACCACACTTTCATGGCCATCCTTGCCAACGGAAGCGACCCCAAAGAGATAATTATCAATAACAATGCCTTCGAGCGTAAAGGAGGAAACATCGCCCACATACCTGCTATTATCCCATGTTGGTGATGTGGTATCCCTCCAATAGATTTTGTATCCGGCGGCACCATTTGCCTTTTCCCAGCGCAATTTGGTAGAGGGTTCTACAATACCACCGATTTCCACGTTTGTGGGTGGTGGTGGAGCTGAAGCCAAACTTGCCATACTAATGGCATTCACGGCAGTCAGTTTTGCGGCATAATCGAAATTTACGAATTTTAATTTATCACCATATTCGATCCCATCTTCCATACGTATATCCTGATGCTGTTGTGTATAATTTTCGTGTGCCTCCATGATCCGAATCCCTGGAAAGCCTACGTCACAGAACGGACGGTGATGTCCGCCACGACCAAAACGGTCCAGTCTGTAAACGAGCATTGGGTTCATTTCTGGCATATAAGTTTGGGTCGTTTTGTGTACATAACGTGCCAACTGACGCGAAATTCCGTCTACCTCACCACCTCTATACCTTCTTCGTCGACGATCGTCTTCCGATTCGGTGGGAGGCACCGGTTCGCTGAAAATTCGGAAATCCCGGTTGCTTATCACCCCATCAACGCCCGTAATATTTCCAATCATATCATTATTGAGCACGCCAATAATCTCCCAATTGTTCTCTTTGGCGTAATTGGCAAATCCCTTACCGCCAAACAGGCCTTGTTCTTCGCCACTAAGCCCCAAATACACGATACTGTTCTCGAACGAATATTGACTTAGAATCCTTGCTGCCTCAATGGTTCCGGCCATACCACTGGCATTGTCATTGGCGCCTGGGGAATCATCGGTATAATTGTTAGGATCGCTAACACGGGAATCGATATCACCACTCATGATGATATACCGATTAGGGTATTTGGTTCCCTTCTGAACGGCAGCTACATTCACTACCCAAACATCCTTGGTAATGCGTCCGTTGGTGCCCTTGGCAACCAAATCCCTTTGGTAGAATACATCCAAACATCCGTTGCAATTATCGGAAACCTTATCGAATTCGGACTTGATCCACCTTCTGGCAGCTCCAATTCCTCTGGTATTGGATACCGTATCGCTTAGGGTATGACGGGTACCAAAATTAGCCAATATGGTAATGTCTGTTTCGATGCGCTCGGTTGAAACGGCTTCGATGATTTCGTACAATTTGGAATCGGTTTGCGCATTTAGCGGAACTAGACAAAGAAAGCCAAGGAAAAGTAGAAAATTCTTCATGGTGTATCAAATTCACTAAAATTAGTAAAAATTACAGCACCATATTATTCTCGCACGAGAACTATGGTCTCTGGATATGGCATGGATATCAAATCGCCATTATGTCGCAACGAATCCAGGGTATATACCAAGCAGCAGGTTGTTTCACGGGTAGAATAATCGAACCTCAAGGTGTCTACTTCATCCGTGTCTAGCTCTAGGAAATAAGTTCCGCCACTTAGAATACTATCAAATCGGATTAGCAAACGGTTATCGGTTTCAGACGATAAGGTTCTGATATATTGGGTTGAGGTAGGGTTGTATAATTTAAAAGAGTCCCTTACAAATACAGTATTAATCAAAGGATTTCCGTTAGGATCCTGATAGTCTAACAATACAGAATTTGGAGGACAGAGGACGGCAGAACAATCTGGAAATTTATCTTCTTCTCCTTCACAACTCAAAAGGAGTGTGAGGGAAACCAAAAGGGTAAGGGAAAAACGTCGTAGCAAGTTCATGCTATTGAATAAATGTAACTTTCGAAATCAAACCATTTTCTACTTCGTAAATCGCAATGGCAGCATAATTCTGCCCATTAATGGTTAAGAATTCTTCGTCGATGACCTTATTACCGATGACAATCCTATTTTTAATGGTGCAGTTTAAATCTGGGGTAGATTCAAAGAACTTACCGTAGTTCTCCTTCATGGAAGTTTGCCCTTCGGACATAAATCGCTGTGGAAAAGAATAGAGTTTAATATCCTCGGAATACGTAGCCATGAACCCATCAATATCCCGGGCATTGTAAGCTTTCAGTTGTTTATCCACGATAACCGTTGGATCTTCCGTGGTTTTTCTATTGTGTATAAACGTCATGGACTGAATGCTCCCAGCCCCTGTCTCGTATATGGTCGCTTGATGAAAGGTGTCGTTATTTACAGTTCCCGTTTCTTCATCGACTACGATATTTTGGTAGACCATTCTATTGACAACCTTCACAGTTAAGTTTGAGTTGTTGTTCATGAACTGTTCGTAACCAGCGCGCATGGTGGATCTACCCACTGAAGTAGTGTCAGCGGGAAAATTGCGAACTACCACATCCTCTGAAAAAGCATTGGCAAAATCATCCAAACGCCCTTCATTGTAGGGGGCAATATGGGACTGTACTATTTCACCGGGCAAGAGCCCTTCAGCAGCCAGAGCTAATTTTTTACCCGAAGGACTCACGGCCATTCGTGTAATATTTTCGATCTTATAGTTGGAGAGATCGGCTACTTGTTTCCAGTCTCCATTTCCAAACAGATCGTATAGAAAAAGTTTGTTGCCACTACCAATTAGGAGTTTGGCACCATCTAACCAAATGTGGTCTTGAACACCAATGGGAAGCTGGGTCACAAAAAAACTCTCCCTACTTTCCATGTCCAATTGATAGATGTCCCAATTTCCTTCTTCGTTTAATGAGGTGTAACTCATGGCATTGGTTGCGGGAACTTTATGGATAGAGCGTCCAGAGCTTTCCAAAATGGTGTCACTTGTCTGCGAAGGAATGTCACTAATCACCAAATCCAATCGATCTCCGGCCAAAACGGAGCTCAACAAGGTATTTTCATCGTAGTGTGCATAATAGGCAACCCGCAGGTCCTTGATGTATTCTTCTGGCTCCTTTTCAGTTTGATAACGATATAGGCGTTGTTTTCCATCGGGATCGAGGCGAACTGCCGATAATCCTTTTGTATCCGCTATGGGTTGTGGTGAATATTCGCCTCCTTCGGTAGCAGGGAATAGCCAAGTTCCTCTTTTGGAATTGGGATCGTATAAGGCAATATCGGTTTGATTGTTGCGCGTCTTGGCGAGTAGCAAATAACCCTCAGGGGTAAAGAAGGGTTGGTTATCGTAACCCTTGTTATTGGTTATGTTTTCGAAATTTGAAACTTTGAATGATTCTTCCGAAAATGAAAGATCCATTACAAACACTTCGGTATTCACTTGTCCCAAAGCCGTGAAGGCCCAAAGACCGTAGAAAATGGCAATTACATGTTTCAATGGACCTCTCCTAATTTATTTCCGCTTCTTGCGAATAATTTTTCTTCTTTTCTTCTTTCGTTGTCCGATAAAATCGATTTCAATAATGTAGGATCCCTCCGCTAAATCAACACTACTAAGATCTATCGAGCTAATACCGGATGCCGTAAACTGCGTTGTGAATACGATACGCCCCTGCAAGTCATAAATAGTGATTTTGGTTGCAGTTCCGGAGCTTAACCCTTTAATAAAAAGGGTATCAGTGAAAGGATTAGGGAAAAAGGTAAGGTCATCTGGCCGCACATCGGCTACATCCAGAATAGCTTCATTTTCATATAAAATAACGACATCTTCCAGTTCGTCTACCAAAGTAATATCAAGTGCTCCGTCATTATTACGATCATGTAAAATCGCGCAAGATCCAGCTTGCACCGCATCATACGTAATAGGATTGGCAAAATTTCCACCACCGATATTTTCGTACAAGGTAAAATCTGCTGTACCAAAATTACTGGCTATAAAATCCAGATCTTCATCTCCATCGATATCACCCACATCTATAGCTAAAGAAAAATTACCCACTGCATATTCATTTGATACTGTTAGGTGGCCTGTTCCATCTCCTAAGAGAATACTCACCTCTCCCGAAGAGGAATTTACAGAAACGATATCAACGTTTCCGTCATTGTCCATATCACCGGCTGTTAGCATCCACGGTGATCCGGAAATGGAGACAACGTCCGTTTCGGTGAAATTTCCCTGACCATCATTCAGAAGCGTAAGCACATTACTGCTATTAAAGCCTCCAATGGCCAAATCTTGGATTCCATCGTTATTCAAATCTATGGCAGCTATGGATGTTTCACCATTAATGCTGGAATCTGTAGTTATAGGTGCATTAAAGTTTCCTGTACCATCGTTAATCAGGATGGAGTAGGTACTAGAAGTCCTGTTGGCTGTTGCCAGGTCGTCCCAACCGTCGCCATTTACATCGATCACAGCGATACCGCGAATCCCGAGATCGGCATCATAAACCACTTCAGAATTGAACAGGTTGGCATCATTGCCCATAAAAACACTCACATTGTCATTTTGAATATTCCCTATGGCTACATCGATCATACCGTCATGGTCAAAATCGGATCCTTCGTTCGTGCTTGGCTTATTTCCATTGGGCATTGCGAAAGAAGTAAAATCATCATACCCACCTTCTCCATCATTTAGAAAAACGCGGATGTCATCGGAGTTCTCATTGACAACTACCAAGTCCGTGGACTCGTCATTGTTTACATCACCGGCATAAGCACCATAGCATTGAATAAAAGTTTCACCTGCTTCCCTCACAGAAAATTGATCAACCAAAGTTTGGTTTAGGGTGCCCGGCAATGTCTTTATCCAATAATTGTAAGCGTAGCCATTATCCAAAGCATCGCCATTATCATTTTCTATTGCCTTAGTAAGCCGTACAGTGATCCATTCACCATAAAAGAAATTACGTTGTGGAGTAAATGTAACTTCGGTGTTACTGGCATTCAGACTAAGGGTTCCATCCATAGGTCCAGACCAGCGGCCAAAAACCATAAAGGAGTCTGAATTTACCGTCGCTGGGTTCAATGCCTGATCGAACGAAATTACGATGGGTGCTCCCGGTTCTGAAGCCATAGTTTGTCTGTTAGGGGTCATTTCTTGCACGAGTGGTGATTGTGCAAAACCCAAAGAGGCTAACAAACAGAGTGTTAGGGTGCTAGTAAAAAATTTCATAGGGATAATTTTTTAGCAATTTACAAAAAAAGTGATTAAAAGGAGAATTTAACTTGCCTTGAAAACCCCAGTAATTACTAGGGTTTTAAATCCTAAAACCCTATCGATTTAGTAGTTAATAGTCAGATTCAAGACAATTTCCTTACGAATTGGGAAATGATACCATAAGATTGAAAAAAAAAACCGCCCCCAGAAATGGAGGCGGTATTCAACTAACTAACCAAGATTCAAAATTGAAGATATTTGAATCTTTTCTTTAAAACGGATACGTATTCTCCGCTGTTACTTTGTCTGCTATTTGATTACGAAGCGCTACTACATTCGGCATGTTCTGGTACTTCGTGAAACGCTTCAGTCCCATAAGCATCATGCGTTGTTCGTCACCTTCTGCAAAGGAAATGATTCCTTCTTTGGCTTTTTTCACAATGATATCTACTGCGTTGTATAAATACAACTGGGTCATTGCCAATTGAGATTGTTGCGCATCTTCACCGTAACGCTTGATGTTCTTCTCTGTACGCAAGATAGCACTTTCTGCCATATATATTTCAATCAGAATATCGCTGGCAGCCATTAAAAGTTGTTGGTGTTCTTCGAGAGCTGGGCCATATTTCTGAACGGCACTTCCTGCCACCATGAGGAAAACCTTCTTTAGTTTGGCCAGAATGGCTTTTTCTTCTGAAAGCACTTCCGAATAATCCGGTGTTTCGAAAGATGGGATCGCCATCAGCTCATTCGCTACTGCCATAGCAGGCTCAAGTAGATTAACATGTCCTTTCATGGCCTTCTTCACCAACATCCCAACGGCCAACATACGATTAATTTCATTGGTTCCTTCATAGATTCGGGAAATACGGGCATCTCTCCAGGCCGCTTCCATCGGTGTATCTGCGCTAAAGCCCATTCCTCCGAAGATCTGAATTCCTTCATCCGAGCAATTCTGAATGTCTTCGGAAACAGCTACCTTTAATATGGAACATTCGATTGCATATTCCTCAACACCCTTCAGCTCGGCTTCTTGATGTGTATTTCCTTCACTTGTTCGTATGTTGATCCGGTCCTCAATGTTTTTGGCTGCCCTGTAGCAAGCACTTTCACCCACATAAGCACTGGTAGCCATTTCGGCTATCTTGGCCTTTATGGCTCCAAATTTGGCAATTGGGGTTTTGAACTGAATACGCTCATTGGCATATTTCACGGACCCATCGATCACACGACGTTGTGCGTCCAGACAAGCCGCAGCCAACTTAATTCGCCCTACATTTAAGGCATTCATGGCAATTTTGAATCCATTTCCTCTTTCAGAAAGCATATTCTCCACAGGGACCTTCGTTTCACTGAAGAAAACCTGACGGGTAGAGGAGGAGTGAATCCCCAATTTATTCTCTTCTTCTCCGAGGGAAATACCGTTTTCCGGATCGTTTTCAACGATAAACCCAGTAATGTTTTTATCATCTTCGATACGTGCGAAAACGATAAAAATATCACAGAAGCCCGCGTTGGAAATCCACATTTTCTGTCCACTAATGCTATAGTATTTACCGTCTTCGGAAAGTACGGCTTTTGTTTTGCCACTGTTGGCATCACTTCCAGCTCCCGGTTCGGTTAAGCAATAGGCGCCAAACCATTCGCCGCTGGCCAATTTTGGCACGTACTTCTGACGCTGTTCTTCGGTTCCGTACAAAGTAATGGGCATGGTTCCAATTCCTGTGTGCGCTCCAAAAGCTGTGGCGATAGAGCCGGTTGCACCAGAGATATAATCGCAAACCAACATGGTGGTTACAAATCCCATTCCCAATCCGCCATAGGCTTCTGGGACAGCGATTCCCAATAGTCCCATTTCTCCTGCTTTGCGCATGACCTCTTCGGTAAGCGCATAGTCTTTCTTCTCGAAGCGTTCCTTGTGTGGCCAAATTTCACGGTCTACGAATTCCTTTACGGATTCCTTCATCATTTTCTGCTCTTCCGAAAAGTCCTCGGGTGTAAATACATCTTCACAAGGGGTTTCCGTTACCAAGAATTGACCTCCCCTTAGGATGTTCTCTTTTATGTTATCTAATGTTTCCATGATTATATATGCTCTAAGATCTTACGTGTATTAATTTAAAAATTCGAATATTCCTGCGGCTCCCTGACCGGTTCCCACGCACATGGTCACCATTCCGTATTGCCCTTGCATATTGCGCTTGCGCATTTCGTCGAACAATTGAACCGAAAGCTTAGCACCGGTGCATCCCAATGGATGTCCTAAAGCAATGGCTCCACCATTTACATTTACGATGTCTTGGTTCAAGTTCAATTCACGAATTACTGCCAAACTCTGAGATGCAAAAGCCTCGTTGAGCTCAATTAGATTGATGTCGTCCTGTTTTAACCCAGCTTGATCCAATGCCTTTGGGATAGCTTTTACAGGGCCAATTCCCATGATTCTGGGTTCTACACCGGCTGCTGCATAGTTCACCATTCTGGCGATGGGCTCCAGATTGAGTTCTTTTACCATGTCTTCGCTCATCACCAAAACGAACGCGGCGCCATCACTCATTTGGGAGGAGTTCCCTGCGGTAACACTTCCACCTTGGGCAAATACGGGTCTCAGTTTTCCCAACGCCTCCATATTGGTCCCTTTTCTGGGGCCTTCATCTTTGGTTACGGTATAGGTTTTAGTTGCCTTCTTACCATTTTCATCAATGTATGTTTGTTCTACCTCAATAGGGACAATCTGATCCTGAAAACGATCCTCAGCCTGAGCTTTCAAAGCTTTCATATGACTATTGTAGGCAAATTCATCCTGGTCTTCACGGGAAACCTTGAACTGGTTGGCTACAGCTTCCGCCGTATTTCCCATTCCCCAATAATAATCCTCGTGTCCAGATTTGATAAGGTCGTAGTTCAGTTCTGGTTTGAACCCCGTCATAGGCACGGAGCTCATACTTTCAGATCCACCGGCAATGATACAGTCGGCCATACCTGCTTGAATCTTGGCCGTAGCAATACCAATGGTTTCCACTCCTGAAGAACAGAACCGATTTACGGTTACTCCCGGTACATCCACGATATCGAGGCCCATTAATGAAATAAGCCGGGCCATGTTGAGCCCTTGAGATCCTTCTGGCATGGCATTACCCACGATGACATCGTCGATTCGTTTTTTATCCAATTGAGGAAGCTCTTTCATCATATGTTCAATCGTTTCGGCAGCCAATTCATCGGCCCTTTTGAAACGGAACACACCTCTTGGTGCTTTTCCAACGGCGGTTCTATATGCTTTTACTATATATGCTGTTTTCATGTTTCTTATAGTATTGAGTTAGTAGTATTGAGTATTGAGATTATCACTATAACTTTAACTGAAAAGAATAGTTCATCTTTTGTATTTCAATACATAAATCAATTATGGGTTTCACTTTATTTTTTTCTTTTAGGTCCAATTCTGTTAATAATATCAATTGCGTCTGCAACTCGTAGGCAGAACCATTTGCGATTCCTAGGAAATGCTTGAATTCATTATTCGAATTTCTTCCTGCCCCTTCAGCTATATTTGAAGGAATCGAAATTGCACTTCTTTTTATTTGCGATATGAGTCCATATTTTTCGCTTTTGTCTACATTAGAAACCAATTCATAAACTTGCTTCACCAGTTTCATAGATTTTTGCCAGAGTATTAGGTTTTCAACTTTATGCATAAAATCTAAGTCTCAATACTCATATCTCATTACTCACTACTAATTCCTAAGCGGCTTCCCTTTCTGAATCATATGTTGCAATCTTTCTAAGGTCTTGCGTTCACCACAAAGACTCAAGAAAGCCTCTCGCTCCAGATCCAATAAGTATTGCTCTGTTACCATAGTAGGTTCAGACAGATCTCCCCCTGCCATTACATAGGCTAGTTTATTGGCAATCTTCTTATCGTGCTCACTTATGTAGTTACTGGCTTCCATACTGTCGGTTCCTACTAGGAACATTCCCAGTGCTTGTTTTCCAAGGACTTTTACATCTTTGCGCTTAACAGGTTTGGTGTATCCCATATCTGCCATTTGTCTCGCCACCGCTTTGGCTGTGGCTATTTGCCGATCTTTATTCACTACAACAATGTCCTTTCCTTGCTTAAGAATGTCTAGGTCATAGGCTTCGTAAGCAGAAGTGGAAACTTTGGCCATACCTATGGTAAGAAAGTATTCTTGTAAACGGTTAAGCTCTACATCGTTTTTCTGAAAAGTATCACTGGCACGGAGCGCCATTTCCTTGGATCCTCCACCGCCAGGTATAACACCTACACCAAATTCAACCAAACCGATATAGCTTTCGGCAGCTGCCACTACACGGTCGGCATGTAAGGTCATTTCACATCCTCCACCTAAGGTCATTCCGTGGGGAGCAACTATGGTTGGAATGGAAGAGTAGCGCAGTCGCATTACCGTGTCTTGGAAATACTTAACAGCCATGTTCAGTTCGTCATACTCCTGTTCTACAGCCATCATAAAGATCATTCCAATGTTGGCTCCCACCGAGAAGTTAGCGCCTTGGTTTCCTATCACCAATCCTTCATAATCTGCTTCAGCTAGATCTATGGCTTTATTCAGTCCGGCCAGTACATCTCCACCAATGCTATTCATTTTACTTTGGAATTCACAGTTTAATATACCGTCTCCCAAATCTTCAACCACAACACCACTGTTCTTGAATACTTCTTTGGACTTTCTAATGTTATCCAAAATGATGAAGGCATCCTGTCCAGGAATCTTCTCCTGTGATTTTTTCGGAATATCATAAAAGTAAGAAGCTCCGTCCTTCACGGAATAGAAACTGCTATTCCCATCTGCTACCATTTCGGTTACCCAAGCGGCAGGTTCTTTATCGAGTGCTTTTATTAATTCGATTCCTTTTTCAACCCCGATGGCATCCCAAATTTCGAAAGGGCCATGTTCCCAGCCAAAACCGGCTTTCATGGCATCATCAATTTTGTATAGCTCATCGGTAATTTCGGGGATGCGTTTGGAAACATAGGCGAACATGGCTCCAAAATTCTTGCGGTAGAATTCCCCGGCTTTGTCTTTTCCACCCGCCAATACCTTAAAACGATCGATTACTTTGTCGATACTTTTGGTCATTTCCAAGGTGGCAAAACTAGCTCTCTTTTTTCCTCTATATTCTAAGGTGTCCAAATCCAAGGATAGGATTTCGGACTTGCCATCATCTCCCTTTACTTTTTTATAGAATCCTTGTCCTGTTTTGCTCCCCAACCATTTGTTTTCCATCATTTTGCCAATGAAGTCAGGTAGTTGGAACAAGTCGTGTTCCTCGTCATCGGGACAATTCTGATGGATTCCATTGGCAACGTGTACCAAAGTATCCAATCCCACGACATCGACCGTTCGGAAGGTGGCCGATTTAGGGCGACCGATTACAGGCCCCGTTAATTTGTCCACTTCTTCAATAGTGAGTCCCATGTCCTTCACTTGATGGAAGAGACTTTGAATTCCGAAAATACCGATACGGTTCCCAATAAATGCTGGGGTATCCTTTGCTATTACAGAGGTTTTTCCCAAGAATTGTTCTCCGTAACCATTCAAGAAATCAAGTACTTCTTGGGCCGTGTCGGGTCCCGGAATGATTTCAAATAATTTGAGGTATCGCGGGGGATTAAAGAAATGCGTTCCGCAGAAGTGCTTCCTAAAATCTTCGCTTCTTCCTTCGTTCATGAATTTTATGGGAATCCCAGAGGTATTGGAAGTAATGAGTGTTCCCGGGGTTCGGTATTTTTCCAGATTTTCAAAAACCTGTTGTTTAATATCCAAACGCTCTACAACCACTTCAATAATCCAATCGACATCAGCAACTTTGGCAATGTCATCTTCTAGGTTCCCTGTTGTGATTCTACTGGCGAAATCCTTGTGGTAAAGGGGTGCGGGTTTTGATTTAATGGAATTGGTAAGTGCTTCGTTTACCAATCGATTCCGAACTATTTTATCCTCCAAAGACAATCCTTTGGCCTTTTCCTTTTCGTTGAGTTCTCTTGGAACTATGTCCAAAAGCAATACTTCAACCCCGATATTGGCGAAATGGCAAGCAATTCCACTTCCCATGATACCTGAGCCAATAACGGCTACCTTTTCAATTCTTCTTTTTGGCATTATACGGTTTGTTTTTTTGTCGTGTATATTTTTTTGGATTGAATTAAATCCAATATGGTATTCGCTACATTTTTGAATGTCTGCAAGTCTTTATCAGAAACCTCTTCTCGTACCGCTTCGTCAAAACGCAGTACCACCTGTTTCGAGAATTCACGCATTTCCACTCCAAAAGGGGTGAGGTGAATCAATACACCACGTCCATCTGCAGGGTTGGGCTTGCGTTGAATTAGCCCTTTCTCTTCCATGTTTTTTAAAGTACGGGACAAACTGGTTGCTTCCATACCCATTTTGGGCCCTAAAGCCGTAGAAGGCGTTCCTTCTTCTGGATCTATACTTATAAGGGCAAACCCGGTGGCCATGGTGCTTTCTTTTTTTCCTGCTTCTTCGTTGTACATTTTTTGTACGGCCATCCAAGTGGCCCGAAGGATGTAGTCAATGGTTTTTTCTTTCAAGGGGAATCTACTTTGAAATTGTTCCTCCAAAGATATGAAAAAATATTATGCATGCATAATAAATAATTGAAATTTATGCCGTGTTTATGTAAAATCTGAATGCTGTCTTAGAATTTAATTGAGCAGGGACAACTTTTTCCAAGATTCGAAGAAGTCCTTGTCAAAGACCGATTCCTTGGTTTTGGGGTGTTTGAACCATTGCAGTTGTTTGGGACTAAGGTATTGC
Source organism: Flavobacteriaceae bacterium (assembly GCA_019634365.1). Lineage (GTDB taxonomy): Bacteria > Bacteroidota > Bacteroidia > Flavobacteriales > Flavobacteriaceae > Aureisphaera. The sequence goes on from JAHQVM010000119.1 coordinate 31,743, forward strand.
TGTGGGTTTTGTTTTAACCCCAACGCACTGTTTATTTTGGTTTTCTGAACTTCAGTTAGCGGAATATGCTTGAATCGGCTGTGCTGAATGAAATAGTCTTCATCCCTTTCCGACCATTGAAATTGGGTTTTGGCTATGGGATACATTTCATTGGCCTTGGCATAGGAGGCAAGCGCTTCTTCCGAAATTCTATCGGCATCATAAATCACGCGGACCACTTCAGAACGGTCCATAAAACCGGCCTGTGTAGCCAATACGCCTTCTTGGGAACCCAGCTTTTTCTCGCCGGTCCAAAAACAATACATTCTAAAGTGCTTCTCCTGAAGATTATGATCCGTGGTAGTGGTAAGTTCTTTTCCTAAAATTTTTACGTATTCCGGAATCGGATTTCCATAGTTTTCCAATGCCTTGATCATGGCATTGTACAATCCTTTGGCAGAATAGTCGCTGGCGACTCTTCGTACGATATTGTCCCCCTTTTCATTCACGATGCGAACCACGGGATTGTTCCAACTGGGTTCTTTATACTTGTTTAGGATTTTACGATCCTTTCCACCTTTATTATTGAAGATGGCCAAGGGAATGAACTCATTTTCTATCGCCTCTGTCATAAGGGGATGTGAAAGCACGTTATGGCCATAATTGCGACAGGTGGCACACCCGGGAACTTCCTGAAACAAAATGAGTACCGGTTTTCCTTCCTTCTTGGCCAATGCCAAAGCTGTCTCAAAATCACGGTGCCAGCTTACTCTCCCCAATTCTTCATCTTGGTTCTGGGCATTGGTGCGCTCTTGCGCTGTTACAGGGAGCATAAGGAGCAGGAGTGCCAAAGGAAGGAATTTCGGTAGACTCATATTTCAAAGTTTAGCAAATACTTAGGGTAAGTCTCCCTTTGGCTTCAACACTTACAGCTCGATTAAAATTTTTTAAATATCCATGGCTTCCTTTCGGGATTTTATGTCCAGTTTGTTGTAGATACTGCTCACATGGGATTTTACCGTGCTTAATCCAATATTGAAGCTCTCCGAGATTTCCTTATTGGAACGTCCTAATTTTATCTCCTCTAGAATCTTACGCTCTTGTACACTTAATTTCTGAATAGGATTGGGACCTTTTTTCCTTTTCCTTTTCAAGAATTGGTTGAGTGCGAATCCCATCACAAAGAACCCAGTACCAATTAAGATGTACGTTAAGTAATCTGTATGGGACTGTTGCGGCAATTGAGCCCTGAAGTTTTTGAAATATAAGGAATTTTCCCCCCGCCATTTTTTTAGATAGTTCTCGTAATAAGGTTTGTTGATGGGGTAATTGGATTCGAATTTACTCCGGTGCAATGCATATAGGGATACCAAGGAATGGGAGCTTGTATCGGCTACAAAACGCAGTTTTTCATAGATGGCCTGTGTGACAAACTCTCCTTTTACCGAGGAACCTTCAAAATGGGTGCTATCCACATAGGTATATATGCGATCCACTTCCAAAAGCTCTTTGGAGGGGTCATATCCGTAAATCTCCACAGGGGTGAAGGGTGGATTGCCAGGGATATTTTCGATAAAGATGGATGAGGTATTGTTGCCGACCACGAAAATGTGGTTTTCTTCGTTACCACCAATGATCAAGGAAGCTACTGGAGATTCCCTTTTGGATACGTGAATTCGATACAATTGGTCTTCTTCAGAAAGATAATCTGTGGCAAATGAAAAATTTCCCAAGCTATCTAAATCCGCTTCAGAAATGATCATTTCATTAGACATGTGATACATGTCGTTAAGGGTAGGAATGTGCGAAAGGTAAACGACTGGATCCCAAATGGAATCCAGCTTTAGTTTACCCCGAATACCTGGTGTGTGTTCAACTTGGGCCTGCCCCAGAACCGCGTGATGCAGCAACAGTGACAACCCAAGAAGGAAGAGGGATCGGTATGGTAGGTTAGCGGTGTTTTTCATAAGAAAGCAAACGGCTTAAATATTGCTTGCTTGGTGCGAATGAATTTGAACTTTACCCGTTACATTTTTGGGTTTTAATTTTACTACCCAATCACCCTTCATGGGTTCTTTGAAGGTTTTGTTGATCTGACCACAAACCGTTTCTGAACTTTTCCCACTGCTGGACGAACTGGAGTTCAATTCACTTTCTACCGAAAAGTTCCCCTGTTTGTCACCATTGGGATTATAAATCTCCATAGTAAGTGCCCCCGAAGAGATATTACTGGAAACCCCAATATTAAGGCACATGACTTCATCGGTCACTGCAATGGTGATGGATTCGTTCTTCGAGCTGTCTTCCAGATCAATGGATTTACTGGTTTGAAAACTGGAACAACTGTGGTTCTTGTTGTGATTACTGTTGTGATTGCTTTGGGCAAACAAGCTGGGACTGCATCCCAAGAATAACATAACTACGATAATTCTGATTGATGTTTTCATAAGTTTCAATTTTGATGAATACTGATGACACAAATCTATTTTCAGTTGAAGGGTTTGCCAAATGAAAAGAGGTTGAAAAAAGAACGAAAAAAGTGCTAAAAACGTCTTAGCCCTTCTAAAATAAGGATAAAAGATAATATTTAATCAAAGCCCAATAAAAAAAGGACAGCGAAAAAGCTGTCCCTTCTTAGTTAGTATTGGTTGGATTATTTCTCGTAAATCTTGTTGTAAAGATCCATGTATTTTTCTTTAATCACCTTGCGCTTCATTTTCATGGTGGGTGTAAGGTGACCGTCTTCGATGCTCCAGATATCGGGCGTTAATTCGAACTTTTTAATCCGTTCCCATTTCCCAAAGCGCTCATTGAATTTATCGACTTCTTTCTGAATGCGTTTGATAAGAACCTCACTGGTATAAGCCTCTTTTGGATTTGAAGGGATGTTCTTTTCTTTTCTTTCGGACCAATCGGCTATAAATTCCCAGTTGGGTTGAATAAGGGCAGCAGGCATTTTTTCACCTTCTCCCACGACCAAGATCTGCTCTATGAAACGCGACTGTTTCATGGCGTTCTCGATCAATTGAGGCGCCACATATTTCCCTCCACTGGTTTTGAACATGGATTTTTTGCGATCGGTAATTTTAAGGAAGCCATCGCTATCTATAATTCCGATATCCCCTGTATGGAAGTAGCCGTCTTTCAAGACTTCGGCCGATTTTTCAGGGTCTTTGTAATATCCCTGCATCACTTGCGGTCCTTTGATCAGGATTTCGCCATCTTCAGCAATTTTTATTTCCGTATCGGGAAGGGCCTTTCCAACGGTTCCGATTCTGAAACCACCGTTTCTCATATCATTTACTGAAACTACTGGAGAGGTTTCGGTAAGTCCGTAACCTTCCATCACTGGACATCCAGCAGCATTGAAAACCCTTGCCAATCTTGGTTGCAAAGCAGCACTACCGGAAGCAATGGCCTTCAGGTTTCCACCCAAGGCTTCTTGCCACTTACTGAAAATAAGTTTTCGGGCAATCTTTAATTTGAATTCGTACCAGCCACCATTTTGACCGTAGGGTTCCCATTTTAATCCAAGTCCAACAGCCCAGAAGAATAGTTTCTTTTTTATTCCGGTAAGATCGGTTCCTTTGGCAATGATCTTATCGTACACTTTCTCCAACAATCGCGGCACGGCCGTCATCACTTCTGGATGTACCTCTTTCAGGTTATCGCTAATGGTCTCTAAGCTTTCAGCAAAATGAATGCTCACCCCGCAATATTGGTACATATAGAGCAACATACGCTCGTATATATGGCACACGGGTAAAAAGCTCAATGCTTTGGAATTACCCATTTCGATAGGAAGTCGACCTCTACTATGTTTGGCATTGCTGGCAATGTTTTTATGCGAAAGCATTACGCCTTTTGGTTTCCCTGTTGTACCGGAAGTATAGATTAAGGTCGCCAGATCAACTTCATGAACCGCTTCTTTACGTTTATCAACCTCTGCTTGCAGATCCATATGATCCATTCCCAGTGTGAGGACTTCGGACCAGTTATCACAACTTCCGATTTCATCGAATGAATACACGCCTTGGAGGGATGGAACGTCTCCTTTAATTTTGTTTATTTTGTCCAATACTTCTGTACAGGATACAAAGCAGTATTTGGATTCACTATGATTCAAGACGTAGGCGTACTCTTCTTCCGAAATGGTCGGATAAATGGGAACATCCTGTGCTCCCGTTTGCAAAATTCCTATATCGCAAATGTTCCACTCTGTACGGTTGGTCATGGATATGATGGCCACTTTGTCATTGGGCTGTACCCCCAACTTTATAAGCCCTCGACTTATAGCGTTTGCTTTGTCGATGTATTCTTGGGTAGAAGTTTTAATCCATTCTCCATTCACCTTGCTTACAAGGGCTCCCTCTTGTGGGTATTGTGCTAATTGATAATAGGGGAAGTCAAACAGTCGTTTTACGTCGGTCATAGTCTCTTATTTGTAGGAATGCAAAATAGGGAAAATTATCCAGTTTTATGATATTGACAAAAAAATGGAATTCTATTACGAATCCCATTTTTAGGTATGTGTTTTAGTATGAAAAACTTACAATCGGACAATTTTAAATGTTTGTACGGCATCTTCAGAGGATAACTTGAGCAAATAGACACCACTGGCTAGATTGCTGTAATCGATTTCCTGTGAACCGTTGCTTCTCAATTCACTACGAATGAGTTGTCCTTGTAAGTTGAATATCTCCACCGTATATTCTTGAATGGAAGAAGTAATATTCAAAACATCTTCCACGGGATTGGGATAAATACTAAAGGCCATTTGCGAAACTTCAGAAACGTCCAAGACATCTTCATTTACGACATTAATGGTAAGGTCATCAAAGTAAAAGCCATCCAAAGCCGTAAGAGGGCCACTCACGAATTGGAAGCGTACCAAAATGCTTTCTCCAATGTATTCGGTTAAGTCAATTTCTTCCAAAACCCAATCGCTTCCTGGGTGGGTTCCGTCGTAAACCGGTTCCCCTTCGGGTTGGGTGCCACCCGCAACGCCCGCATTGGTGTAGATTCCGCACTGTGGAATCCAAGTCGAACCATTATCGGTAGATACTTCAAACTGCGCGTAATCTTCATCGTTCTCTATTCCCCATATGGCATAAAAATTGGCAGTGGCACCAATAGCGCCGGTCAAATCTACGGGGTCGGATAAGGTAATGCTCTTGTTCTGATTATTCCCGTATACGGTAAAGGGTGAATCGGTTATGGAGCTTGGTGCGGAAACAAAGAAAATATCATTCAGTCCCCATTCATTGGCGTCGAAGTTATCGGTGGTACTTTCGCCCGGATCATAAAAGATGGGCTCTACCAATCCAAATCGTTTCTCAACCCGTTCCCGGGTCTCGTAAGTTCCATTGGAAACGACAAGTTCGAAAGCAATCAGATCCCCGGCTTGGGTTCCCGCTTCCAAGGTGTACTGAATATTTCCCGTAACCACTTCCATGGGGGCAAGTCCATCAAAGGACTGTGGGCTTCCAACTGTTGCAATATTGGTGGTTATAGGTTCCAGACTCAAGGTATAATCATGGCTGTCGGTCAATCCCAAACGCTTGAATTCAAATTCCTGAATCACAATGGCTTCATTACCCACATAGGTGCTAAGTGATCTGTCGTAGATGTTCACGCCATTATTGGTCATTTTGGCAGCTGCGATATTTATGTACATCATGTCCAGACAGGATGGGATGATTCGATCCATGGGCAACCAGAACTGATTCCCAATTTCCGGAAGTATCGAATAGATCTTGTTATGCGTTCCTACGGTTCCATACATAAAATCATTCACGGCTCCCGATATACCATTGGTTTTTGTAAAGAAGTAATCGTTCCTCGAGGTCATTTCCTCCAAAAAGGCCAGATACAATTCGTGTTCTGGGGTAAAGGCGTCACCCGTATACCCAAAGGGGAAGAAAATACCATTCCCCCAACTGTGGTTGTTAAGCGCCATTACAAAATCATGCTGTTCGCAAAACCAACGTATGGCCTGATTCTCAACTTCGGAAAAAGGTGCGGGGCCATGATATACTTGACTGCCCGTATCATTAGAGGTTCCTTCTCCACCCCAAGTATTGTTGGCAGGATCCCCACCAATATAATAGTCGTAGTTGCGGTTGTTATCCACACCATGCCCGTCCTTGCGGTTCTTTCTCCAAAAGCCTCCTCCATTGGGATCGGTGAGCTCATTGTATAGGTAACCATCGGGATTGATCACCGGCACGAAATACAATTCGGTATTATCAACGATCTCTCTTACCTCTTGGTTGGTTTCATAGTTCTCCAAAAGGTACCACATGAAAAACAGGTTTTGGGATAGGGAAGTGGGTTCCCGGGCATGGGTAATGGAGTTATACAGTACTTTGGGTTCTCCCTCTGTACTGGAGTTGGGATTGTCGCTAATCTTTACCCACTTAATAGGGTTACCTCCTATGGAAGGAGTCGTTGAATCATCGGGTTCCCCTTCGGTAAGAAAAGTTCCGATATCTGCAGGTGCTGTAATGAGATTGGGGTACAGGGCTACCATATCGTCCAATTCATCCAGAAATTCCTGATAGGTATAGTAACCACCCATACTTCCAAAATTCCAATTATCCGGCACGGCATAGGCATCTTCACACAAGTTTGCATCCCGCTTTATGGTGACCATTTTATTATTTTGAAGAAAATAAGCCCGTGAGTCTTCGATTAGGATATCGACCGTAAAACCCGCTTCCCTTGCTTTTTGTACTTCAGAAATCGCAAAATCGCAAAGCACAAAATTCTCTTGAAAATGAACACCATGATCTACCGGTATTCCTAGATTATGGAGTCTGTTGAGGTCACTGGGGCTTTCGAAGTGGATTTTTGCTCGCTGATGAATTTCTTGGACTTCTTGAGCTACAAGACCTACACTCCAAAACAACAGTACGATAATGCTAATTCTTTTCATATTTCTTTTTCATATAATGAAGTATTGCTAAGGTACGGTATTTATGATGAAGGTAATAGGTTGGTAAACAATGGTTTGTCGTATTTTATAAATTCGAGATCTGGATTCGGTTATATTTGTTGCATAAAGTGATTCGAATATGATATTCAGGGAAGCCACTAGAGAAGATGTCCCTTACATTGTTGAAATGATTGCCAATGACAAATTGGGTAAGTTACGGGAAGACTTTAAAGATCCCTTGCCACAGAAATATTACGATGCTTTTCAGAATATTTTGAAGGATTCCAATCAGGAACTGATTGTTTTGGAAAATGATCTCAAGGAAGTGATCGGAACCCTACAATTATCCTTTTTGCAATACCTAACCTATCAGGGCGGTATCCGAGCCCAGATTGAGGCGGTTCGTATTCGTGAAGACCAGCGGGGAAAGGGAATAGGTGAAAAGCTGTTTACCTGGGCCATCAACAGGGCAAAGGAAAGGGGAGCCCACTTGTTGCAACTAACCACCGACAAAAAACGACCGGAGGCCCTAAGGTTTTACGAAAAGCTAGGGTTTAAAGCGAGTCATGAGGGATTGAAACTTCATTTTTAAGAAACGAAAAAGGACCCCAAAACGGAGCCCTTCTTTTTCTAATTATTTAGGTATCCCTTTTACAGGCGAACTATTTTAAAGGTTTGTACGGTATCTTCTGAAGAAAGTTTCAATAAATAAACACCACTTGCAAAATTACTGTAGTCCAATTCTTTGGATCCAGTTACATTCTTCTCCTGACTTACCAACTGCCCCTGCAAGTTGAATATTTCAACGGTATAATTGTCCAAAGGTGTCGTAATGCTCAAAATATCTTCCACTGGATTTGGGTAGATACTGAATGCCTCTACCGTATTGTCTCCAATAGCCAATTGGCCGTCCACCACATTAATTTCAAGATCGTCGAAATAGAATCCGTCTTCCCTAACTGCACCATCCGATCTAAACTCGAAGCGTATCAAAATCGTTTCGCCCAAGTAGTCGCTCAAATCTATTTCTTCTTGCACCCAAGGAATCTGAGTGCCATCATACAAGGGTTCTCCCTCTGGTTGGAAGCCATTGTCACTTCCCGCATTGGTAAACTTTCCGCATTGGGGTTCCCAAGTATTTCCACCATCGATTGAAACCTCGAACTGTGCATAATCCCAATTATTTTCGATATCCCATCGGGCATAAAACGTGACATTCGCTCCGGCGGCATTGGTAAGGTCGACTGGATCACTAAGGGTAATGGTTTCATTAACATTGTTGGGATAGTTTCCAACAGGTGATTCGGTTATTGAGCTAGATGGTGAAACAAAGGTAGCATCTGTCGTACCCCAACCGTTATTATCGTAATTGTCGGTGGTGCTATCTCCAGGATCTTGAAAAATGGTGGATAATGCTCCAAATTTCTTGTTTACCAATAGGGTCGAGTCATAAGCTCCATTGTTCACGATCAATTCATAAACGATATCATCTCCGGATTCCACATTGCTATCCAAGGTGTAGGAAATGCTTCCATTGTCCCAATCCAAAGCTTCCATTCCGGTAAAACTAACAGCAGTGCCAGAAGAGGCTATATTGGCCGAAACTGGATTGAGACTAACGGTAAAATCACCAGAACCCGATAGGCCCAGACGACGAATATCGAAAGTCGCATCCACAGTGGTGTTGTCTCCAATGTATTGTGATGCTGTATCTGTTATGGCTGCATAATTGTTCACCATCTTTACTGATGTAAGGTTAAGATACATCATGCTTTTACAGATGCTCTCAATTTGGCTGGCCGGTGGCCAAAAGGAAGGGCCAATTTCTGGGGTAAAGGAATACACTTTATTGTGGGTACCTACCGTACCATACATGAAATCGTCGCTAGTCCCAGCAGCTGGGTAAAGATCTGCCGAAATGATATTCGCAAATCCATTGCGTGAAACCAATTCTTCAGATACTCCTTGAAACAATTCATTTTCTGGAGTTGGAACCCCATCTGTATATCCATAAGGGTACAGTAAAAGGTTACCAGATGTATGGTTATTGAACGCCATGACAAAGTCGTGATTCTCGACCATCCATTTCATGGCTTGATTTTCTACTTCAGAGAATGGTTCGGATCCGTGGTAGATATCACTGCCTGGATCGCTGGAAGTTCCTTCACCTCCCCAAACCGGATTACTGGGATCTCCATTGATATAGTAATCGTAATTTCGGTTGTTATCTACACCGTGTCCTCCTTTACGGTTCTTACGCCAAAAACCACCTCCATTGGGTTCATTCTTTTCGTTAAAGAGATAACCATCTGGATTGAGTACCGGCACGAAATACAATTCTGTATTGTCTACAATACTTTGCACCTCGGGATCACTGTCATAGTTTTCCAACAGATACCACATATAGAATATGAGTTGGGATAAGGATGCAGGTTCCCTGGCATGGTGAATTGCCGTATATAATATTTTGGGCTCTCCTTCGGTAGAGGTATCGGGATTGTCGCTAATGCGCACCCATTGTATTCCGTTCCCTCCTATGGGAGGTGTGGTAGAAGAATCGGGTTGGCCTTCGGTAAGGAAATCATGAATGTTTTCTTTGGCTGTGATGAGATTGGGATAGGCTGCTTTCATCTCATCCAGTTCGTTCAACATTTCCTGATAAGTGAAATAGCCGCCCATGGAACCCTGGTGAAAATTCACTGGGGTTTGGTAATCATTCGATGTATCAGCACAACTTGGGTTACTGAAACGGGAAGCCATTCCCAATTGTTCATTCTGTTGAAGGAAATGAGCCGTGGCATCTTCAATTAAGACCTCTACCTGAAATCCATTGGCTCGGGCGCGGTCCAATTCGGATACAGAGAATTCGGAAATAACGAAATGTCCTTTTTTGTGGATTCCGTGTTCCACGGGAATGTCTAAAGTGGCCAACCTCCTTAAATCATCTTGTTGATTGAAAGAAATCTTAGCACGCTGGTAAATTTCGCGGACATCCTGTGAAAATCCTAAGACGGCAATCATTAGGAAACAGGCAAGTAAAAGTTTTTTCATGTTGGGGTCAAGTAATATTTAGGTTCCAATCTATATGGTCTCAGAACGTAAATATAGCTTACATATTATAGAATATGAACCTGTATGAGATTTTTATGACCCTATGTTATCAACAATTTACTTGTTTTCCAACCATTTTCTGGCATTCACGAAGGCCTCCAGCCATGGGGAAACTTCATCCTTTCTATCGGTAGGGTAATTCGCCCAATTCCACTGGAACATAGATCGCTCGAAGTGAGGCATGGTTGCTAAATGGCGTCCACTGGCATCACAAATCATGGCGGTGTTGTAATCACTTCCGTTGGGATTGGCAGGATATCCTTCATACCCATATTTCGCAACTATGTTATAGGCTGATTCCGGCATTGGGAGATTGAATTTTCCTTCTCCGTGACTCACCCAAATACCCAAGGTGCTTCCTGCCAACGAACCCAACATCACACTTGGGTTGTCTTGAATGGTAACACTGGTAAATACACTTTCGTGCTTTTGGGAATCGTTGTGGTGCATCTTGGCGAGTGACTCATGTTCTGGATTTATAAGATCCAATTCCAAGAACAATTGGCAACCATTACAGATTCCCACAGATAGGGTGTCTTCTCTGTTGAAGAAGTTTTTTAAAGCCGAATTGGCTTTTTCATTGTACAAGAAAGCACCTGCCCAGCCTTTTGCCGAACCGAGGACATCGCTATTGGAAAAACCACCTACGGCGCCAATAAACTGAATGTCTTTTAAAGTTTCACGCCCCGATATAAGGTCGGTCATGTGAACGTCCTTTACATCGAATCCGGCAAGGTACATGGCATGTGCCATTTCACGTTCACTGTTACTTCCCTTTTCGCGGATGATGGCCGCCTTTATTTTTCTTTCTGAAGGTCTCCAATTTGCTGATTCGGGAAGCTTTCCGGTAAAGTGGGAAGGGAAATCATATTGAAGGGGCTGCTGCTTGTAATTATCGTAACGTTCCTTGGACAGGTTTCCTGCCGTTTGTTTCCTATCCAACAGATAGGAAGTTTTGTACCACGTATCCCGGGTTTCGGAAACGGAAAGTTCCATGGATTCATTACCATTTTTAATGGTAAGTACATCACCTTCCACCACGGCACCGATTTTATGGTATTCGATATTAGCTTGATTCAACACAGCTTCTACAACAACATCTTCGGAAGCCTGAAAAACAATTCCACTGTTTTCTGCAAAGAGCATTTTTACACTATCACTTTCCCCTAAACTGGAAAGATCTAAAAAGGCGCCCAAGTTAACATCGGCAAAGCACATTTCAAATAATGTGGTGATCAAACCACCAGAGGCTACATCATGCCCCGCTTTAATGTTATCCTTTTTAATCAATTCCTGTATTGCATTGAAAACGGAAGCCACATAGTTGGCATCTTTTACCGTTGGGGTTTCGCTCCCTATGGCATTGCATACCTGTGCAAATGAAGAACCACCCAACTTAAATTCGTCTTGTGATACATTGATATAGTAGATACTTCCTCCTTTTTTCTGAAGCACGGGTTCTACCACCTTACTAATATCGCTGCAATGACCCGCTCCCGAAATAACGACAGTTCCAGGTGCTATGACCTCCTCATTTTTGTACTTCTGTTTCATGGATAGGGAATCCTTCCCCGTAGGTACATTAATTCCCAGACCAATGGCAAAGTCGCTCACTGCTTCCACCGCTTTGTACAAACGGGCATCTTCGCCGGGATTGTTACAGGGCCACATCCAATTGGCAGAAAGGGAGACACTTTTTAGGCCGTCTTGCAAGGGAGCCCAAACAATATTGGTTAACGCTTCCGAAATTGAATTTCGGGAGCCAGCCACTGGATCTACCAAAGCAGATACTGGGGAATGCCCAATAGAGGTTGCCACCCCTTGATGGTTGTCATAATCGATCGCCATGACACCACAATTGTTCAAAGGTAATTGAAGTGGGCCAGCACATTGCTGCTTGGCCACGAGTCCACCCACACAACGGTCTACCTTATTGGTGAGCCAGTCTTTACAGGCTACCGCTTCTAATTGAAGCACCCTGTCTAAATAGGTTTTAAAATGATCTGCAGTGTATTCTGGGTTTTTATAGTTTCTAACGATGGAGGTATCATTCATTATGGTCTTGGGTGAGCTACCGAACATGTCTTCTAAGGCGAAATCCATGGGTTTGTCCCCGGTCTCTGCACTTTCAAAGCAGAAACGTCCGTCGCCAGTAACATCCCCCACCTGATACATGGGCGAGCGTTCCCGATCGGCCACACGTTGCAATAGATCGATATCTTTCTGTCCAATGACCAATCCCATGCGTTCTTGGGATTCGTTTCCTATGAGTTCTTTGGCCGACAAGGTTGGATCACCCACCGGCAATGCATCCAAATTGATATGACCACCGGTTTCTTCCACCAATTCACTAAGACAATTTAAATGTCCGCCTGCTCCATGATCGTGAATGGATACAATGGGGTTTTCTTCACTTTCCACCAAGGCTCGCACAGTATTGGCGGCTCTTTTCTGCATTTCGGGATTGGATCGCTGGATGGCGTTCAATTCGATCCCACTGGAGAATTCGCCTGTGTCCGCACTGGAAACAGCTGCTCCACCCATTCCGATTCTATAATTTTCACCACCTAAAATCACGACCTGATCCCCCGTTTCCGGTACATCCTTCAACGCCTGACTTTCTTTTCCATATCCTACGCCACCGGCAAGCATAATTACTTTGTCGAATCCTAATTTTCTGGCGTCTTCTTCATGTTCGAAGGTGAGCACGGATCCTGCGATGAGAGGCTGCCCGAATTTATTTCCAAAGTCGGAAGCTCCATTACTCGCTTTAATGAGAATATCGATTGGGGTTTGATACAGCCATTCGCGTTCGTCCATGGCGTTCTCCCATGGGCGGTTATCTTCCAATCGGGAGTAAGAGGTCATATAGACCGCCGTTCCCGCCAAAGGCAAGGATCCTTTTCCGCCGGCCAAACGATCACGTATTTCACCACCACTTCCTGTTGCGGCACCGTTAAAGGGTTCTACGGTAGTCGGGAAGTTATGGGTTTCAGCTTTTAGCGAAAGCACACTATCGAAATCCTTTTTTTCGTAGAAATCGGGCTTGTCGGCACTTTTGGGTGCAAACTGGGTTGCCTTGGGTCCTTTTACAAAGGCGACATTGTCCTTGTATGCGGATACAATAGTATTGGGATGTTCTTTCGATGTTTTCTTGATCAATTTGAATAGGGAAGAGGGCATCTCCTCTCCATCAATAACAAACGTACCATTGAAAATCTTATGACGGCAATGCTCACTGTTTACCTGACTGAATCCAAAGACTTCACTATCGGTAAGTTTTCGATCCAATTTTTCTGAAAGCTGTTCTAAATATTCAATTTCATCATCACTTAAGGCCAGTCCTTCCTGAAGGTTGTAAGCGGCAATATCATCTATTTCCAAAATAGACTCTGGTTGAATGTCTATGGTGTAGATATCCTGATCCAGCCGATGGTATTTTTGGGATAGCATGGGATCGAAGTCGGTAAAGCTTTCCAAAACATTTTGGAATTCCTCAATCCTAACAATACCCTGAATCCCCATATTCTGGGTAATTTCCACGGCATTGGTACTCCAAGGGGTAATCATGGCAGCTCGGGGTCCAATAAAAAAATCCGCGATTGCGGATTGGTCTATTTGGGGTTGGTTACCGAATAACCATGATAATTTTTGTCTGTTTTCGTCAGTGATTTCTCCAGCGGTTTGGACTGCAAACACTTTGTTTTGTGCGTCTCCAAAAAAGTGAATCATTGGTGTCTATTTTGAAAACGCAAAGGTATGCAAATTTGGCAAGATTAGCGACCGACTGCAATCGTTTTTGAACACAGTTTTGAACAATAGTCACGTTGGATTACAGACTACAATCACCATTGGATATATCTTCAATAGTTGGATTGTATAGATTATCCCTAGAATCATATATCCCTCCAATTGTACCTTCATTTGCAAGGTGTACTAGTCCACAAAAATCGCCTAAAATCTGATTTTCAATAAAGCTAACATTATATGTGACGAGTTCTAGATTTACTAATCCATTTAGGTCATTTATCGCTGAATTTCCACTTACAATAATTTCATCACTACCTGTTATACTTTCCAATCCCACGATATTAATGAGGTTTACATTATCAATAACCCCACATTGTCCTAGATCATCTCCACCTAAATTGGATAGACCAGAAATGGAGGTCAAGGAAGTGTTGTTGCTAATACTTAATGCAGTCAATTCTCCCGTTGCATTAACAAAACCATCTAAATTTTCTAACAGAGTGTTGTTGCGCATTATCAAACCTCCTTGAAAGTTATTTACATTGATTAGTTCATCAATATTTCTCACGCCTGTCATATCATTTAAAAAAAAGCCGTCTTCTATGGATTTTAGATTTTCCAAACCTGATAAACTTTTAATTGATGGATTTTGTGCAAGATGAAGTACCCCGGGAATAGTGTCTAGTTTTGATAGACTCGAGATATCCGATAATTGTTCATTTACTGTGATCTTTAAAAGGCCTCCAATATATTTCAAGTTATCTAAACCATTAAGGGAGTTTAAATCGGGACTTCTATGAATAAAAATCCCATTATTAATTTTTTTTAATGCTAGCAATGGGGTAAGGTCGTTAACGTCGGTAACAGAAGAAATTGGCATTATTTGTAATGCTCCAGTTATATGATCATAATTTTGAGAGCCGAAGTCATCAACATCTTGTTGTGAATTAAAAATGGCATTTCCAAGGAACGGATTTTCAAGTAGGTCCAAAAGTGCTATAGAAATATTTGCACTTCTTGTGACATTTCCGATTCTAGCCTCAATAGTGGCTGTGATGGTTTCCCTTGTTTCATAATCGAATAAAGAAGCATTTGCCACAGAAATCATCCCAGAGCTGGTAATCTGAAGCGCTCCACTTGGGTTCTCACTGGCTATTGAAAAAGAGATTGACCCTTGATTCGTACTGGCCTCGATTTGGCCTAAAACAAAACCTGCATCTGGGTTTTCATTAATGGTTATGCTAAAATCCGAAATTGAAATTTCAACACTGGTTTCTTGATCTTCACTCCCTGAGGAATCACCATCCGAGGAGCAGGATAGTAGCATGATTAAGAAACATAAAATTCCCCCTTTTAATAGTCCATTCATATTTTTAATTTCAAAATGCTTCTTCAATCATACAATGAAACCGAAAACCACAAATTAAAATTAATAAAAAAGAACTATTCAATCACGAGTCGCTCCACTTGTTTTTGCCCCTCTGAGGTATACTCGATAAAGTAGATTCCATTGGAAAAGCCACTCACGTCGAAAGAATAATTCACTTCATCCGTTTGAGAATACCAAAGCGCTTGTCCTACGGCATTGTATAGCACAAAGTTTTCTATTGGCCTTTCAGATTGAATTTGAACGAAATCCGAGGCTGGATTTGGGGACAATACAAGTTCCCAAGCATTGAAATCTTCGGTAGCAGCCAATCCCCATCGGTCCTCAGCTGTTGGGCCACCCCAAATGAGTGTCGCTAAATATGGATTGTCTATAAATGGGTTTCGGTTACCGTATACATTTTCCAAATGCGGATTTCTCTGGTCTTCAAAATCGCTAACAGGATCATCCACATTCCACTGCAGGAAAATCAATAACATATCGGTGCTACCTTGGGTAGATCCTACTCCTTGTAAAGAAGGCAGACAACGATCCCCATATCGCGTGTACATATACATCATCATACGGGCTACATCCCCTTTCCATTCGTCCCCCGGGTACCAATTTCCACTACCCACATCTCCAGCATTTCCGGAACCTGATGCAAATCTTTTATTGCCTTTTAGTCCGTTCATGGCCTGATCGGCAGGGCGAACATTATGCGGGTCTGCGGCAATACCGGTAGTACCGTTGTCGGCATCCCCCATGGGTGGCTCGGCATTGGATCTTGCGAAAACATGTTCCCTGTTGTATTCGCAGGAAAGACCTCCAAAATCGTCTTTATCCCGACTTCTGTCGGTCAAGCAATTGCCATCACCATCATTGTACCCGTACACCAAAAGTACGTCGTTGGGGTTGGAAGGATTTTCGTCGGTAATTTTTACATCGTCACGAACGTCACCATAATTGTAGGTACTGCTTGCGATGGATATTTTTTGTTGAAGTTCTAAATACAACTCTTGCCCCGTGAGGCTCAAATCCACATCATTGTAATAGGGTTGTTGTGCAAATAAGGAGGTTGCACCCAAAAGGCAAAGGAGGAGGGGGTAAAATTTCATAATTAACTCTTTTTCGTGAGCAGCGCCATGTAAAACCCATCATATCCAGTTTTACTGGGCCAAAGCGTTTGCTGTTCTTCTAATATAAAATCTTTTCCGTTGTCACGGGTTAAGAAATTTTTAATTTGTTGTTCATTCTCCGAAGGCAAAATGGAACAGGTAGCATATACCAGCTGACCTCCTGGTTTTACCATACGGGAATAATTGTCCAAAATTTCACTTTGAGTATTTCGAATTTCTTCGAGGAATTCGGGCCTAAGTTTCCATTTGGTATCTGGATTTCTTCTCAAAACACCCAATCCAGAGCAGGGAGCATCTATGAGAACCTTATCCATCTTTCCCAAGAGCTTCTTATAGCTTTTGGTAGATTCGATGGGGCGCGTTTCTATATTGTGAATCCCATTTCGCTTGGCCCTTTTCTTTAATTCAGTCAACTTACTGGGATAAATATCCATGGCGATCACTTGCCCTTTGTTTTCCATTAAGGAGGCGATGTGAAGTGCTTTACCACCAGCTCCAGCACAGGCATCGGCAATGCGCATTCCGGGCTTGGGATCGAGTAGGGCAGCCACCTTTTGAGAAGAAGCGTCCTGTACTTCGAACCAACCATTTTTGAAGGCATCAGTAACAAACACATTGGCCCTTTCGAACAATTCCAGTCCATAAGGTAGCCCGGGAATAGGATGGGTCGCAATATCGTTTTCCTTTAACGCTTGTTGCGCCTTTTTAAGATTGGTTTTAATGGGATTAACACGAAGGATCACCTTGGCCAATTCATTGAGCGCAGCAATTTCTTTGTCCCATTGTTTGCCCAATTCTTCCTGTCCTAATTGATCCAACCAATCGGGAATGGATTCCCTGAATCTACGGTTACTGGACAGTTCATCGAAACGCCCTTTGATTTTACGCGTAGGGGTTCCTTCAAATTGAGGCCAATCCGGAAGCTTTATCCCTTTAAGCGTCGCCCAGACCGTGAACATACGGAATAGGTTAGGCCTATCGAACGGCTCTTTCACTTCAGCAATTTCAGCATATAATCGTTTCCAACGAACAATGTCATATGTGGTTTCGGCTATGAATGCCCGATCGCGGGCTCCCCAGCGTTTATCCCTTTTTAGGGTGTTTTTTAACACCTTGTCCGCTTGCTTTTCTTTGTTGAAAATCAAGTGAAGGGAGTCGATAGTGGCAAATACCAAATTGCGGTGTAATCGCATACCTCAAAAATTGGGTGCAAAGGTACGATTCTCCTGACCGCTTTTGTACATTTGCCAAAATTATTTTCATGCGATACATTCTCAGCTTACTCGTCGTATCTATTTTATTTTCCTGTGCAAACGACACCCCGTCTTTTACTGAAGTTCAGATCGAAAGGGTTTTTGAAGACAGCCTGAGTATCCGTGCGATTGCTCCCTTGGACGAAAATCGTGTGTGGTTTGCTGCCAACAACGGAATGGTAGGGCTTATCGATGGAGATACCCCCAAACTGGCCACCATTCGGTATGAAGATTCGTTATTGCATTTCCGTTCCATTGCTGCCACAAAGGAGGCCGTTTTTGTTTTGAGTATCGCGAATCCCGGTGTTTTGTATAAGATTGGGTTCGATGGGGAAGAAGCCACCAATATCGAAGAGGTATATGTAGAAAAAGGCGAAAAGGTGTTTTATGATGCCATGGCTTTTTGGAATGACAAGGAAGGTATTGCCATGGGCGATCCTACCGATGATTGTATTTCGATCATCCTTACGCGTGACGGTGGAAACTCATGGGAAAAAGTTCCTTGTAGCGTTCTTCCAAAAGCCGAAAACGGAGAAGCGGCATTTGCAGCCAGCAACAGTAATATTGCCCTATTTGGAAATCATGCTTGGATTGCCACAGGGGGAAAACGGGCGCGGGTATTGCATTCCTATAATAAAGGAATGGCCTGGGAGGTTTTTGAAACCCCCATGCTCCAGGGTGGGACCATGACAGGCATTTACAGTATCGACTTTTTCGATGAACAAACGGGCGTGGTGTTTGGTGGAAACTGGGAAGAAAAGGATTTTAACGAAGGGAATAAGGCAATTACCAAAGACGGCGGGAAGACGTGGGAATTATTGAGCAATGGAGAGGGACCCGGGTATCGTTCGCGTGTGGCCTTTGTTCCAGGCACTCAAGGAAAGGGCTTAGTAGCCATTGGGTCTCCCGGGATATCATACAGTTATGATCAAGGGGATACTTGGACGGAATTATCCTCTGAAGGGTATTACGCTCTCGAATTTGTAAATGATAGCGTGGCATTTGCCAGTGGAAGGAACAAGATTTCCAAACTTCTCTTCCAATAAAAAAGCACCCAATGGGTGCTTTGAATAGGGAAAAGAATACTTAACGGTTTCCTTTGCGTCCTTTTTTTCGGTCTTTCATTATTTCAAGGATTCTTCTCTTAAACTGTTCTTCGGCCCGATGTAATCGCACAATCTTCTTAGGTGGTAATACGGAGCGTAACTTTTCGATGAGTTGCTTGGTGTATTCCAGTTCCTGAGCTTTGAATTTCAGGCCGTTTTCTATGATTTCATTGGCCTGTTCATCGGTGAGGTTTTCAATGCCGTTGGATCTTATTTCCATGAAAGCACGGCGTTCCTGCTTCCGAATGCTTTCCATTTTATCTTCATGGGCATTGTAAATGGGCCAAAACTTCTCGGCTTCAGCAGAAGTAAGATCTAGGGCTTCTGTTATGTGAGCCCGTTTTAGGGCTTTGATCCGCTCGCCACCCCCTTGTGCAAGGATTCCCAGCGAACAGAACAGGGCGAGTGCTAAAAATAAATTCTTCATTCTTTACGTGTTATTCGATAAAAATTGTTGGATCGTCTATGTTATCCAATATATATTCTTCTAAACTTTCTTCGTCTAAATAGGTATTTTCGGTTTCCAGGACTTCCCAATCCTCATCGGTCAAAACCTGTGCCAGATCGTAACTATCGATTGCTGTAGGATCTTGATCCAAATACGCTTCGATCTCGGCCAAGG
Source organism: Flavobacteriaceae bacterium (assembly GCA_019634365.1). Taxonomy (GTDB): domain Bacteria; phylum Bacteroidota; class Bacteroidia; order Flavobacteriales; family Flavobacteriaceae; genus Aureisphaera. The sequence goes on from JAHQVM010000119.1 coordinate 51,006, forward strand.
TAGGTTCATTAAGATCCATTTCTTCTTCACCTCCTGCCGGCTTAAAAAACAGCATCACTATAATGGCAGCACTGGCGGCCACGGAAGCGGTATACCAAAATACTTTTTGTCTAAAGATGGAAATAACTTTGGTTTCCTGGGGCGCATCCTGAACTTTTTCAAGAATTTTGTCTTCCAATCCATCGAAATACCCTTCGGGGACCTCAAAACCAGTCTCCTTGAGGAGTTCCTCCAAATCCAGTGCATCGAAAAGTCGATCTTCTACCGAATCGAAGTAGCCCTCGGGCACTTTAAAGCCATGTTGGTATTTCTCTTTGTTATCTTCCATTTGTTCTGTTAGACTCTATTTATAGGTAAAGGTTTCATTCCTCACGAATCGGGATTCATTCCTCTTTGATGTATGCCGTGATTTTTTTCACTGCTATATGGTAACTACTCTTTAATCCGCCTACCGAAGTTTCGAGTATTTCAGATAGTTCTTCATAGGTATGATCTTCAAAATACTTCATATTGAAAACAAGCTGTTGCTTTTGCGGTAGGGTGGCAATGGCTTTTTGAAGTTTCAACTGTGCCTCGTTCCCTTCAAAATGGACATCGCTTTCCAACCTCGAGATCATTTCCTCTTTAATTTCTTCGGACGAAATCTGCGCCCGTTTTGCCTTTTTATTGATAAAAGTAATGGATTCATTGGTGGCAATACGATACATCCAGGTATATAATTTACTTTCTGCCTTAAAATTATCGATACTCCTGAATATCTTGATAAAGGTATTCTGTAGTACATCGTCCGTATCGTCATGATCGATCACTATTTTACGGATGTGCCAATACAGGCGTTCCTTATATTGGGAAACCAATGTTCGGAAGGCTGCTTCCTTTTGGGAAGGGGTTTGCAAGGCCGATACCAATGACTGCTCTTCTATCAATGTGGGTGGTTTTGGTACTAAGACTACAGTAAATATAAAAGGTTTAATGAAAATTAATTTTTTCTGAAAGGGATGGTTTTCAAACCTATATATCGATGAATGGTTAAATATTTCGATTAAACGCAAAAAATATTGGTTTGTAGGAAAATATTTACTAATTTTAACTCATACTTCTTATGTATAGGTTCTTAATTATAGCCCCAACTGTAATGAGAACAGCATTAAACGGGCCTAAGCGGGGGCTGGCCCGTTTTTTTTTATGCCTGATTTTTACTTCAAATGATCTAATAGAAGTAGGAAAAAACTCCAAAATATATATAAAACATCGATGAAATGCATTTTATGAAGTTGAAATACACGCTGAAGTTTGGATTTCTACTAAAATACACTATATTTGAAACCTACTTATGTAGCAATCAGGTTGTTATACGCCCCAAACGTAGTAATCTGGCAAAAAGGAGCGGAGCCCCAACCGCTTCTTTTTTGTTTTTAGGCTAACGACTGCATTTCTACCAAACTGTGATACACACCTTTTCTAGCCAGTAATTCCTGGTGTTTGCCTTGCTCTACGATCTTTCCTTTGGATAGTACTACGATCGAATCTGCGTTTTGTATGGTAGATAGTCGGTGGGCAATGACCACAGAGGTACGGTTCTGCATCATCTTTTCAAGTGCATCCTGTACCAAACGCTCACTTTCGGTATCCAATGCAGAAGTTGCCTCATCCAAAATCATGATGGGCGGATTCTTTAAAACGGCCCGCGCAATGCTTAAACGCTGCTTTTGACCTCCACTTAATTTGTTTCCACTATCACCTACATTGGTATCAATACCCTCTGGTAAATCCTTCACGAATTCCCAAGCATTGGCCACCTTTAAGGCGGCGATGATCTCCTCATCAGTTGCTGTTTCATTGGCCACCAATAAATTCCCTTTAACCGTATCATTAAAAAGAATGGAATCCTGCGTAACCAATCCCAAGAGTGCCCTGAGGGAAAACTGTGTAATCTGCTTTATATCTTTGCCGTCGATTTCAATAGCCCCTTTGTTTACATCGTAGAAGCGGGTCAATAAATTGGCAATGGTACTTTTTCCGCTTCCACTTTGACCTACCAAGGCAACGGTATGTCCTTTGGGTACAGCTAAGTTAAAATCCTCCAAAACCCATTCATCTTCATACTTAAAGGAGATGTTTTTGATGTCGATCTTGTTTTCGAACTGCTCTTTGTTCTCGGCATTGGGCAGATCTTGAATGGATGATTGTGTTTCCAGAATTTCCAACACCCTTTCGGCAGCGGCATTCCCTTTCTTAACACCATAGCTGGCCTTACTCATAGCCTTTGCGGGTGTTAGAATGTTATACGCCAATCCCATATAGGCAATGAAGTCACTCCCATCCAAAGTTTGGTCTATTAACACCATGCGTCCTCCATACCACAGTAAAATGGCAATTACCACAATTCCTAAAAACTCACTGGTAGGTGAGGCAAGGTTCTGTCTATTGTATAAGGAGTTGGAGTACTTATAGAAGGATTGGGTAGACTTTCGGAATTTTCCTCCAAAGATCTTTTCGGCATTAAATCCCTTGATGATCTTCAATCCTCCCAAGGTTTCCTCCAAAATGGATAAAAAGGTTCCCTGTTCTTTTTGAACCCGGTCAGAATGCTTCTTCAAGGATTTCCCGATTCTTGAAATGATAAAACCTGAAATCGGTATAAATATGAAGACAAAAAGTGTTAGTTCAGCACTAATGAACAACATCATTCCAATGGTGAAGATAATGGTGAGGGGTTCCCTAACGATCAATTCCAAGATGGAAAGGAAGGAATGCTGGATCTCCAATACATCGGTCCCGATACGCGCCATGACGTCCCCTTTCCGTTTTTCGGAAAAGAAGGAAACCGGTAAGTCTATGATTTTCTGATAGAGTTCATTCCGCAAATCTTTCAGCACACCATTCTTCAAAAAGGTAATAAAGAAATTGGCCAAATACCGGAATACATTTTTCAATAAAAACAGAACGATGACCAAGGCAATCACGATGATGAGTGCTTTGGAAGGATCATTCAGGGAATAGTCCTGTATTTGCCAGGCCAAATAGTCTTTATAATAGTCCTTGGCCGAAGATAATCCGCTATAAACGGGTTCTTGAAGAACCTCGCCCTTGTTTTTCTGAAACAGAACATCTAGCATGGGTATCAACGCCACAAAGGAAAGGGCGCTGAACAATGCATAGAAAATGTTACAGATGATATTCAGTACCCCAAACTTTTTATAAGGAAGGGCGAACCGAATTATTTTTTTGAAATAGTTCACTAATTAAGGTTTAGATCCGCTAGGATAGATTCAATTTTTCCAGGAAGTTGCTCCGGATCCGATCCCTGGACACTCATATAGAACTTAATCTTGGGCTCTGTTCCACTCGGTCGGGCGGCTATTTTGCTACCACCATCGGTATAATAAATAAGTACGTTGGACTTGGGGATATCGATGGTTTCTTCAGTTCCTACAACAATATCTTTTCTAGTGCTCATTTGATAATCTTCAAAACAGATCACCTTTTCACCACCCAATTCAGCAGGTGGGTTTTCCCTCAATCCTTTTAAGGTGTTGGCAATCTCTTCAGCCCCTTTTTTCCCTTTTTTCACTAGGGAGACCAAATGTTCCTGGTAGTACCCGTATTGATTATACAATTCTTGTAGGTATTCGAACATACTGCTGCCAGCTGCTTTTTTCTGTGCAGCAATTTCACAGGCCAATAGGGTAGAAGTGACGGCATCCTTATCACGTACAAAGTCGCCTACCATAAATCCGAAACTTTCTTCACCGCCGCCCACAAAATTTTCTTGAGGGAAATCCTTGACCATTTTGGCAATCCATTTAAATCCAGTAAGACCTTCACGGTATCTCACGCCATAGTCCTCAACAATTTTCTTTAACATGGGTGTGGACACAATGGTAGAAGCCATAAAGGTGCTAGCGTTTATTTTTCCGCTTTTTTTCCATTGTTCCAATAAAAAATGCGACTTGACTACCATGGCCTGATTTCCGTTGAGTAGTGTCATTTCGCCTAGGTTGTTGCGCACGGCAATCCCCAATCGATCGCTATCAGGGTCGGTTCCTATAACAATATCAGCACCTTCTTTTTCTGCAATTTCCATGGCCATTTTTAAGGCTTCAGGCTCCTCTGGATTAGGAGATTCTACAGTTGGGAAATCTCCATCGGGTTCAGCTTGCGCTTCCACGACCGTCACATGCTGGTAACCGGCTTGTTTCAAAACCCTTGGAATCATCGTTACCGAAGTCCCGTGCAAGGGCGTGAATACGATCTTTAATCCATCCTTGCTAGCCTGAGGGGTGTCGAAACTTCCATTTTCAACAGCGGCATTGGCAAAGGCGTTGTCCACATCCGTATCGATAAGACTAATAAGACCTTCTTGCGCTTCAAAATTAATATCGGCATAGTCCAATGCATTGATTTCTTGGATGATTTCTGCATCTTGCGGCGGTACCAATTGGCCACCATCCTGCCAATATACTTTGTAGCCATTATATTCCGGTGGATTATGGGACGCGGTAAGTACGATACCACAATGACAATCCAAGTATCGAACCGCGAAAGAGAGTTCTGGTGTGGGTCTTAGCTCTGAGAATAAATAGACCTGAATCCCATTGGCGGAAAACACATCGGCCACCACTTTTGCCAAGGTATCACTGTTGTGCCTGCAATCGTATGCAATAACCACTTTAAGGTCCTCTCCTGGGAATTCCTTTTTCAGGTATTGTGAGATTCCCTGGGTGTTCTTTCCTAGGGTATATTTGTTAATTCTGTTGTCACCAACACCCATAATGCCACGCATACCGCCTGTACCAAATTCCAAGCTCTTGTAGAAGCTATCGTCAAGGGTTTCGCTATCATAGGCAATTAATTCTTTGATGGTATGTTGGGTATCCGAATCGAATATAGGGGTAAGCCATTTATTGGCCTTTTCCAGAATTTCAGGATCGATGTATCTCATAGGTTTTATAAAGTCCCGTAGGTTGTTGGGCGCAAAATTACGGATAATTGGAATTATTCTTCCGCGTTTAGCACTTCTTTAATAATATAGTTGCTTCCGCTTTTTTTGGTCCTCAGTATTAATTCGCCGAGAAAGCCTGCTACGAAGAATTGACTTCCCAAAATCATTGCGGTGAGGGCAAGGTAGAACTGTGGACGTTGTGTAATGAGTCTTCCTTCTGGGTTCAGGAATAGTTTGTCAATCCCCAAGTACAGGGCAAAGCAAAACCCAATCAACAGTATGATGGCTCCCCAAGCTCCAAAAAAATGCATGGGTCGCTTCCCAAAACGTGAGAGGAAGGAGATGGTAATTAAATCCAGAAAACCTCTCACAAAGCGCTCCATCCCGAACTTTGTTTTACCGTATTTACGGGCTTGGTGCTGCACCACTTTTTCCCCAATGTGATTAAAACCGGCACTCTTGGCCAATACGGGTATGTATCGGTGCATTTCCCCGGTGACTTCAATCGTTTTAATAACGATATTCTTATAGGCCTTCAATCCACAATTGAAATCGTGCAGTTTCACTTTTGAAGTTTTGCGGGCTGCAAAATTGAAGAGTTTGGAAGGGAGGTTCTTTCCAATGACGGGGTCATAGCGTTTCTTTTTCCATCCCGATACCAATTCATATCCCTCTTCGGTAATCATGCGGTAGAGCTCTGGGATTTCTTCGGGATTGTCCTGAAGATCGGCATCCATGGTAATCACTACATCGCCTTCTGCCCGCTCAAATCCCGCGTGCAAAGCTTGGGATTTTCCAAAGTTTTTTAAAAAACGAATGCCTTTTACATTCGAATCCTTTTCTGAAAGTTCTTGAATGACCTTCCAAGAGCTGTCGGTGCTGCCATCGTCTATGAATAGGATTTCATACAAAAAACCATTGGACTGCATCACTTGTGCAATCCAATGGTGTAATTCTTGTAAGGATTCTTCTTCGTTAAGAAGGGGAATAACGATGGATAGATCCATAGATTATGCTAGCTCGTTTGGGTTCTTTTTCTTCATGATCAAGGCGATCAACAAGCCGAAAACTGAATAAAATGCCAATTGAATAAAGAATCCTTGAATCAGGTTTCCAATGGCATAATTGTTCTTTCCTTCCATTTCGGCAAGTGCCTTGTCTATTTCCGTTTCCGGAGCACCAAAGCTACGCATCATATCCCGGGTAACCTCAATTATTTGCTCATTCAAGTATTCTGCAGCACCCGGATCGACCAAATTGAAAATGACTATACTTACCACAACGCTAATTAAGAGCCCAATGGCGATGGTGATGAAGTAGGACGTAAAGGCGTCTTTAAATGAAATAAAGCCTCCAAGCAGCGATTTCGACTTGGCAACGGACACGATGCCCATTCCCAAAGCCATAAAAAATATTAGAAAGCCTAACCACCATTTTGTGAGGGTTTCTAAGCTAACCGCATATAAAATAGCTGTAATACCCGCCAATATAGCACCGAATATTAAGCCATAGTTAGTTGCACTCTTTTTAAAAGAAACAGTCGAATTGTCCATAGTTTGTATGTTTTTGGTTTGTTAGGTTAGTAAACAAAAGTAAGAAAATGTTACGAGGCGGTACTTTTCCTTCAAAAAAATAAAGAAAGTATTGTTCGTTTATAAATAATGCTTAAATTTGCACACTCAAAATTTGAGGAGTTAAAACTAATAAGACGATGAGAAAAGGAATACACCCAGAGAATTACAGATTGGTAGCATTCAAAGATATGTCTAATGACGATGTGTTTATTACCAAGTCTACAGCCAATACAAAAGAGACTTTAGAAGTAGATGGTGTTGAGTATCCTTTGGTTAAATTGGAGATCTCAAGAACGTCTCACCCTTTCTATACAGGAAAGTCGAAGTTGATCGATACTGCAGGACGTATCGACAAGTTCAAGAACAAGTATGCCAAGTTCAAAAAATAAGCTGCGAAAAAGAAACTTATTTTTCACAATATGTAAGAGCCTTCGATTTATCGAGGGCTTTTTTTATGTAGCTTTAGACCATAATTTAGATTCATGAATTATATTCTTTTCGACGGTAGCGTCCGTAATCAATTACTGCCATTTACCTTCACACGTCCCGTGGCCGATATCCGTATCGGAATCATGACCATTCGGGAGAAATGGGAGCACGTGCTGGGATATGCTACCACCACCGTAACCGAGGACTATCTCACCGAACGCTACCCTATGGTAGAGATGGACCAAAATATATTGATCAACGCTTCTTTTTTGCCTTCAGACAATTTGGCGAAATTGGTAGCAGGACTCACCGAAAATCAAGCCGTGTTCTTTGATGATGAACCCATTGCTTTTTTTGCTTCGGAAGGACAGGAAGTAGTGTTCGATGAGTACGACATCATTCAATATTCTTATGACGATGTAATTAGGGTAGAACATACCTGGGATATTTTCAGTAAGAACCACCAAGCCATTGAAAGGGATTTCGCATGGTTGACCAAGGATAAAACCTCACAGCCTATCCCCGATGATGTTATGGCCTACAACAAGGATCAAATCTTTATTGAGGAAGGAGCCGTACTTCATCATTGTTCCTTGAATGCCTCCCAAGGTCCTATTTACATAGGAAAGAATTCCGAAATCATGGAAGGTTCATTCATCCGTGGCCCTTTTGCCCTCTGCGAGGGTGCCACCGTGAAGATGGGATCTAAAATCTACACGGGTACCACCATAGGACCTTTCAGCAAGGCTGGGGGAGAGATTAATAATTCGGTATTGTTTGGGTATTCCAACAAAGGACACGATGGATTTATGGGGAACAGTGTGTTAGGGGAATGGTGCAATTGGGGTGCAGACACCAATAATAGTAACTTAAAAAACAACTATGCGCCCGTTCGGTTATGGGATTATGAAACCGAAGGTTTTGCCAAGACTGGATTGCAATTTTGTGGCCTAATGATGGGAGATCACAGTAAATGTGGGATCAATACCATGTTCAATACCGGAACGGTCGTTGGAGTGAGCGCTAATATCTATGGCGGCGGATTTCCACGAAATTTCATCCCCAGTTTTAGTTGGGGAGGATCTTCGGGAATGACAACCTACAAAACCAATAAGGCCTTTGAGACAGCTAAAGTCGTAATGAAACGAAGGGGCATTGAGTTCACAGAAACCGATGCCAAAATCCTGGAGCATATTTTCGAGGAGACGGCTCAATGGCGCAGGGATTAATGCACAATTATCTATTGAAAAGTCGGAGAACTCCAAATATCAAAATCAATTTGATTCCAAAGGAGAAGGAAACTTAGTATTAAAACTATGGTAAGCAGGCCAATGAAGATACCAAAACGGATTCTTTTCCTTCGGGCTTCTTTCTTCTTGGCAAACTGCTCCTTCTGAAATTCTGCATAAGCCAGCAGATCCATTTGTTTGTGATCCACGAACTCACCGTACCCTCCATTGGTAGTCGAAAGATCTAACTCATGGAGTCGCTTTCGCTCACTTTTCTGCTGGCGATTAAACTTAAGGGTCGAAATCATTTGCTGCGTTCCCATAATCGAAGATTTACTATATGAGTCGCTAAATGTTAAAGAAATGTTACAAATATCTGGTTAGCGTAGTACTAGCGGTTCTTTCTCACCCTCTTCAGGAATAGAAAATTCTGGGGATTGATGCCCAAACCATCCACATTTTTGCTTACAAAACGAATGGCCATATCGTAATACAACGGCACCATGGGGGCTTCAACCACCAAGAGTGAATCCATTTGGGTATACAGGAGTTTTCGTTGTTCAATATCAGTCACATAGAGGGCTTCTTTGTACAGGCTGTCTATGGTTTCGTTTCGGTAATGGGTATAATTTGGACCGTTAGGGGTAAAATTGGGACTGTAGAATAGTGAGAGGTAGTTCTCTGCATCGGGGTAATCGGCTACCCAACTTGCCCTGAAAACATCCAATTCGCCACTGCTTTTCATTTGCCGCAGGGTAGAAGGTGGCATAACATCAACGGTCACTTTTATACCAATTTTCTCCAATTCGCGCTGCACATACTCGCAGATATCCAAATATTGACTGTTGGTTCCAATTACAATCTCTGGATCTGCATCACCAGATTCCTGTATGTATTGCTTTACCAATTGCCTTGCCTTTTCGGGCTGGTAGGTGTAACCTTCAATATAATCGAATCCAGGCAATCCCATGGGGATAAATCCGTGCTCTGCAGGGATACCCATTCCATTTCTAAGATAGGTGATCATTTTTTGGCGATCGAATCCGTAATTAACGGCTTGTCGTAAGTAACGTGATTGTATTTCTGGGGTATCGGCCCCCAAAAAGAACCCTAAGTATTCTGTGTTGAGGTAGGGTGTGGTCATGAGCTGTACACGATCCTTGTACTTCTCCTGAAGCTGGCCAGTCGTTGTTAAGATCTCGTCTTTGTACGAATTATCCAATCCCGAAATAAAATCAATCTTACCTTGCGCAAATTGAAGGAATTCACTCTGCTTGTCGGGTAAGAAGGTGATAGCAACTGCTTCCAAATAGGGGAGCGGAATGCCTTCTTCATCTTTTTCAAAATACAGCGGGTTTTTTCTGAAAACCAACTTCACATTCTCTTCCCATAATTTAAACTGAAACGGTCCCGTCCCTACGGGATGGCTGCGAAATTCATTTCCATAGAATTCCACAGCTTCCTTGGGCACCACGGAGCAGTAACGCATAGAAAGCAATCCCAAAAACGCAGGAAAAGGTTGTTTTAACTGGATAGTAAAAGTAGTGTCGTTTTCAGCAAGGAAATGATCTACATTACTCAACACCCAACTTCCTGGGGAGGCTACTTGCGGATCCAAGAGCCTATTAAAACTGTATTCGAAGTCATGGGCCGTTACAGTCCTTGTGCTATCGGTTCCGAAAGCTTCGTTTTTGTGAAAATACGCATCGTCCCTTAAAAAGAATTGGTAGGTAAGAGTAGTGTCGTTGATTTCCCATCGTTTGGCGATATCGGGTTGAATATTGAGGGAATCGTCCAATTGCACCAATCCGTTGAACAATTGATTCGAGGGCCAAATATTTTGAGGATTCCTAGCAAAAGCTGGATCCAAGGAGCTAATATTGCTGTGTTCGTTATAGCGGAAAACCAAGTGGTCCCGGTCTTCTGTTTTGGAGTCATTGCAGGAAACGAACATCGTGAAACTGCAAATAACTGAAAGAAAGTAAATTAAGTTTGTTTTTTGTGTAATCATCAACTTTTGGGAACCAATTATACTTTGTATTTTTGCCTGCCGTTTGCTAAAGTACAAGAATGAACGCACCTAAAAAAGTCGCATTTTACACCTTGGGTTGTAAGCTCAATTTTAGTGAGACCTCAACCATTGCCCGAAACTTCATTGCTGAAGGATTCGATCGCGTTGATTTTTCTGAAAAGGCAGATATCTACGTCATCAATACCTGCAGTGTTACCGAAAATGCAGACAAGCGTTTCAAAACCATTGTAAAGCAAGCCCAGAAGGCTAATCCGGAAGCCTTTGTTGCCGCCGTTGGGTGTTATGCTCAGTTAAAACCCCAGGAATTGGCCGATGTTCATGGTGTGGATTTGGTGTTAGGAGCTACCGAAAAATTCAAGATCACAGACTATATCAACGATTTGAGCAAGAATGACTTTGGTGAAGTACATTCCTGTGAGATTTCCGAAGCAGATTTTTACGTGGGTTCCTATTCCATTGGGGATCGTACCAGGGCTTTCTTGAAAGTGCAGGACGGTTGCGATTATAAATGTACCTACTGTACCATCCCATTGGCTCGTGGTATCTCCCGGAGTGATACGCTAGAAAATGTCCTTCACAATGCTGCGGAAATTTCTTCAAAAGGAATCAAGGAAATTGTTCTCACTGGAGTTAATATTGGTGACTACGGAAAAGGGGAGTTCGGGAATAAAAAGCACGAACATACTTTTTTCGAATTGTGTGAGGCCTTGGATACGGTTCCAGGTATTGAGCGCTTACGGATTTCTTCAATAGAGCCCAATTTGCTGAAGAATGAAACTATTGATTTTGTAGCGCAATCCAATACCTTTGTGCCACATTTTCACATACCGTTGCAAAGTGGGAGCAATGATCTGCTTAAGTTAATGCGCCGCCGATACATGCGCGAATTGTACATAGATCGCGTGACCAGAATTAAGGAAGTCATGCCGCATGCCTGTATAGGAGTAGATGTAATCGTTGGGTTCCCGGGCGAGACAGAAGAGCGATTCTTGGAAACCTATCACTTCTTGAACGAGTTGGATATTTCTTATTTGCATGTTTTCACCTATTCTGAAAGGGATAATACTCCTGCAGCTGAAATGGAAGGAGTAGTGCCCAAGGCCATTCGTCATAAGCGAAGCAAAATGCTACGCGGACTTTCAGTGAAAAAACGTCGAGCTTTTTATGAGGGTCAGTTGGGCAGTAAACGCACCGTATTGTTTGAAGGAGAAAACAAAGAAGGGTACATTCATGGCTTTACCGAGAATTATGTGAAGGTGAAAACCCCTTGGAATCCTGAATTGGTGAATACGCTTCACGAAGTAACCCTTACCAAGATTGACCAAGACGGATTGGTTAGGGTTGAATTTATAAAAGAACTTTCTGAAGCATAGCCTAAAAAACAGGTATCTTTAACCTATGTTGGACAAGATTCATTCGTACCGATTCGAAATTCTGCTTACGAGTCAGTTGGCCATTTTATTCGGCGAACTATTTTTCTTTGGGGATTGGTTCGAGCGGTATCTTCTGCAGCCATTGTTTTTAGTAAATTTTCTAGCTGGGATACTCATATTCTCAAAAAACAGGAAAAAGATCATCCTAATTGTTATTCTTTTGGTCCTGGCGTTGTTCGGATTGCTCTGGGAGCGATTGGTAGACCATAATTCGGCTTTGGTCAGCGCAATCAGGCTTTTTAGTCTGTATATATTTTATGTGGTTCTTTTGTTCGAACTGGTGCGTCAGGTTTGGCGGTCGAAAAAAGTAGGGAAGAATGTCATTTTTGGTTTGATATCCGGGTATATATCTCTTGGATTAGTGGTTTTCTTCGTATGCCTTAGCATTGAGACCTATCATGCGGGTTCTTTTCATGGTTTAGAATCCAACCCCGATAATCCAGATGGGAGCGGATTACTGTATTATAGTTTTATTACATTAATGACGATAGGTTATGGAGATATTATTCCCACTACTGCCTTGGCTCGTAAAGCTGCTATCTTTATAGGGTTGGTTGGGCAGTTTTATTTGGTCATACTTACGGCCATCATTGTGGGCAAGTATATCAATCAGAGAAACGGATCCTAAATACTGATCCCAACGGGAAGTAAATGTTTATAAAGTCTGCGGTTTCGTCTCATGAACCCGGCAATTTCTGGACTGGTAGGAACTAGGCTTATTCCTCTATCTTTCACTTCTTCGAATACGGCCTTGATAAAAATGTCCCGAAATCCTTGCTCTTCCAAATCTTCTGGCATGTCATACTTTGTCAAAAAAATCTTACGGTCTTGCAATGCATATTCAATTCGAGCCATATTGTCTCCAATTTCCAGTTCGAATTGCCGTAAAAATTCATTGTCTGTAATTTCTACATCTTCAATCATAGGGAGTTGATTTTTGCTGTTAATTCATTGGTACTTCAATAAGCAATAATCTACTACCTTCGGAAACATTAAGGGAAATCTCTTTCGTATCCCAGATTCCTAGGGCATCCCGATCATTCAAGGTCTCATTGTCGATGATGACTTTACCTTTAATGACCATGAGGTAGATACCGTTTTTGGGTTGCTTTACTGAATAGTTAGTTGTTTTGTTTTCTGTAAAATCACCAATGTGAAAATACGCCTGTTGATGAATCCAAAGTTCATCTTCCAAGGCTTCCGCTTTAGGCTTTATTACAGTACTAAGGGTGTTAGGAGTAAGGAGGGGCGCTATTTCCTTTTGGTCGTAGCGGGGTGTCACATTCTCGGTTTCTGGAAACAGCCAAATTTGAAACAATTTCAGGGATTCATTTTCGCTGGCATTAAATTCACTGTGTTCGACACCCGTGCCTGCACTCATTACCTGAATGTCTCCTGCAGGCACCACACCATGGTTTCCCATCGAATCCTTATGCCTTACGGCACCTTCTTGCGGTATGGTGATAATTTCCATATTCTGATGCGGGTGTGTACCAAACCCCATCCCTGGAGCTATGATATCGTCGTTTAAAACGCGCAGCGATCCAAATTGTAATCTATTGGGATCGAAATAGTTAGCAAAACTGAACGAATATTTTGCCTGCAACCATCCGTAATTGGCGGTGCCACGAGTAGCTGCGGGGTGTAAAATCTTGTTCATAAATGCTCAAAAACCTTTTTGAGAATTCTATCTTTGTTGCAAAGTTACAAAAAAATGAAAGGCGATTTCGTTATATACGTGTTAAAGCCCTATGAATACTGAGAGAATCCCTGTTTATTTTGTGCCTGGATTAGCTGCTTCCAAAGAAATTTTCAGAAATATTAGATTGCCGGAAGATCGCTATGAAATTCATATTTTGGAGTGGCTCATTCCCGAAAAAGGAGAAACCCTTCAGGAATATGCAAAGCGAATGGCCGCAAGAATCGATCATCCCAATGCCGTGCTGGCTGGAGTATCCTTTGGCGGGGTAATGGTTCAGGAAATGAGCCAATTTTTAAACCTTCGGAAGCTTATCATCATTTCCAGTGTAAAGACAAAAAACGAATTACCGTTAAGGTTCAAATGGGTACGAAAAACGGGAGCTTATAAACTCCTGCCAACAGGTTGGGCGCTGAGTGTAAAGGATTTAACCAAACTCGCTATAGGTCCGAAGAGCAAAAAACGATTAACGCTTTATCAAGAATACCTTTCCGTACGCGATAAAGTGTATCTGGACTGGGCCATTAAACAAATGGTATGTTGGGAGCGAACCCAAAGAGTGAATGGGGTGTATCATATTCATGGCGACGGGGACATTGTTTTTCCGGTAAAAAATATTACTGACTATACCAACATTGAAGGGGGGACCCATGTAATGATTTTGAACAAGGGAAGTAAGGTTAGTAAACTGTTGGAAAATATTATCGAAAAGGATTAGCACCACTGCCTAATTGCGTATATTTAATAAAATTTTGAGGTTATGAGTATTTTGTCGAAAATCGGTTTAGCCACGGTACTGATTGGGGTCGGTATTTTGTGCACGAATGCCGTTCAAGAACCCCAAAAAGAAGATGGTGTAGGAACTCCGGAAGAGGTTGTTACCCCTGATGAAAAATTAGAAGAAAGATTACTGAACGACTACAACGTTTATGCTCTGGAACTTCCAGAAGCTATTAATTTTGCTGGTGAACGTGTTCCTTTGGAGGATCCGGATATTCGTGAAAGAATGGATCGCGAATTACTAGTGAATACCTACTGGCAGTCTAACGGTCTGCTCGTTTTTAAGCGCGCCAATAAGTTCTTTCCTATCATTGAACCCCTGTTAGAACAGTATGGTATCCCAGAGGATTTTAAGTATTTAGCCATTGCCGAAAGTGCTTTGCAAAACAATAGATCGCCTGCAGGAGCCGCCGGTTTCTGGCATTTCTTGAAAGGAACAGGGCGAGAGTATGGTCTTGAGATCAATGATTATGTGGATGAGCGATATAATCTGGAATTGGCTACCAAAGTGGCTGCAGAATACCTAAAAGCTTCTCACAAAAAGTTCGGAAGCTGGACCTTGGCAGCTGCTGCTTACAATGCTGGAAATGCTGGAATTAATAAGCAATTAAAGAAACAACAGGTTGATGATTACTATGATGTATTGCTGAATGACGAAACAAGCCGTTATGTTTTTCGAATATTGGCTTTCAAGGAGATCTTATCCAACCCAAAGAAATACGGATTCAATTTCCGTGAACAGGATCTTTACAATAGGGTGCCTACCTTTAAAGTGAAAGTAGATACCGCGGTTACCGATTTTGCTCTTTTTGCCAAACAATTCGGTATTAATTATAAAATTCTTAAGTTGCACAACCCTTGGCTTAGGGATAACTATTTGAAAAATGCCTCTGGAAAGGAATATTTAATTGAAATACCCGAAAAGGGATATTACCATACGGGGCAATAATATTGAATGTAAACACAAACCAGCCTACTTATGAATTTAACGATCCTAATCTCTTTAGTCATTATCGGCCTGGCTGCAGGCGTATTAAGTGGATTTATGGGTGTTGGAGGTGGAGTTATCATGATTCCATTAATGATGTTGCTGCTCGGGTATGACCAACATGCTGCACAAGGTACCAGCTTGGCTGTATTGGCAGTACCCGTTACCTTTGTGGCAGCGTATACGTATCATTCACAAGGGCACCCCATTAATTGGCGATATGCGCTTATCATCGCGCTTTTCTTTATTGTTGGGGGGTACATTGGGTCTAAATTTGCCGTGAAAATAGATCAGGCAATTCTCAAAAAAATATTTGCGGGAATCCTCATCATTGCCGCGATAAAGCTTTTCTTTTCTAAGTAGCGTCCCTTAAGGATCGATTTCAGAAAGCATTTCTTTTTGCACCGCACCGCGTTCCAATAAGGATACGCCACTAGTGAAACTTTGATAATTGGAGTTGTACGATTCCGTGTAATCCTTGGAGTAGTGGTGCATAAAATTCCTTCTAAC
>JAHQVM010000120.1 GCA_019634365.1 Flavobacteriaceae bacterium
ATGGCTTCTATAGTAAGATCGGAATCGGAAAGGTCTTCCAACGAATGCACATAGCTAATGTTTCCTTCAATTCTATTTTTCTCATCGGTATCGATACGACCCTTCTCCACCAAACGGTTCATAATCTTTACTAAACTAGCCCTGGCCTTTTCCAAAGCTTCTGGTTTGGTATCGAATAACCTCACTTGACAGCCTGCGGTGGCTGCTACTTGCGCGATTCCACTTCCCATGGTACCGCTTCCGATAATTCCAACTTTATGAATTGGAGAATGCTGATTGTTGATTCCTGATTGTTGAGCTGTCATTAACTAAATGATTATTTTGAATTTTATTTTAGTTTCGAACCTGCCGTTTTTATACTCGCCACAAAAATGGAAATGAGTTCATTATTTTCTATAAGTAATTTATCCAATCCTTCTGAATCCAAAATAAGGTTTGCCCCCTTCTGAATTTTCATGTTAACTCCGGTTTCCCTTAGTTCTTTTAAACAAATCTTCATTTTATGCAAAAAATCTCGTGTTGATTCTCCGGATCGTGCTTCACCATAATTAAGAGCCGAAGAAGTTGCCGAACGAATGAGCTGTTTTGCCAAATGCTCCGCTGCAAACGAGTTATCTAAGCTTTTACACACCGAAATTACATCTATTGTAAATTGTATTAATCTATCTTCAAGGTTGTTTGCTTTCATTCTAAAATCACCAATCAAACATCATAAATCGTTAATCACTTCCCGGTAAAATTTGGTTTGCGTTTTTCAACAAAAGCAGCGACCCCTTCCCTATAATCATCGCTTTGAGCTGCTTCTATTTGGTATTTGGACTCCATGTCTAATTGCGACTGCAAATCGTTGGTCATAGAGGCATTCATCAACTCTTTGGTCATCCCCAATGCTTTAGTCGGCATTTGAGCCAATGTATTGGCCAATTGGAAAACTCCATCGGTAAACTCTTCCAAGGACATCACTTTATACACCATTCCCAATCGCTCCGCTTCCGTGGCCGATACTTTATCTCCCAACATCATTAGGGCAGATGCTTTCTGAAAACCAATCAGTCGAGGTAAGAAAAAGGTCCCCGCACTATCGGGAATCAATCCTATTTTGCTAAAGGCTTGTATAAAACTTGCCTTTTCTGATGCCACCACAATATCGCATGCCAAGGCAATGTTGGCACCGGCTCCTGCCGCAACACCGTTTACGGCTGCAACAATGGGTTTTTTGATACTTCGAATTCTTGAAATAATGGGATTGTAGTGCTCTTCCAATATTTTTTTGAAGCCCGGGTTCAATTCGGGTGTAATTACTTCTTTTAAATCCTGTCCTGCGCAAAATGCTTTTCCGCTCCCAGTAATAACAATGGCCCTAATGGTTTCATCTTTCGCGGCATGATCCAAAGCCGATTGAAACGCCAAGGCCATTTCCCTATTGAAACTATTGAACACTTCGGGGCGATTCAAGGTGAGTGTCGCCACACCATTTTCAATGTTGGTTAGTATTGTTTCCAATTGTTTTGTAGTCTTTGTTGCCATCTTTCCGCACCCTTTGACGTTTCGACTGCGCTCAACGCAGGCTCGTTCAGGGTGACATCTTGGATGACGTTTTTATTATTTTAAACATTTGAAATAATCGAAAGGTTCCAAGCAATCATCGCACTTAAACAATGCTTTGCACGCTGTGGATCCAAACTGACTTACCAAATGGGTATTTGTGCTCCCACATTGGGGACACTTCACTATTCTTTTATTTCCTAGAAGCGCTTCCTTATCGGCCGTTTCCTCTAACGGCGCTGCTATACCGTAGGCTTCCATCTTGCGCTTTCCTGATTCACTGATCCAATCGGTGGTCCAAGCCGGGGCAAGTACCAAGTCAACATTGACTTTTTTTCCCACCTTGGCAAAGGCACTCTTCAAATCATCACCAATGACATCCATGGCTGGACAACCGGAATAGGTAGGCGTCAATTTAATCTGAATGACACCTTCCTTTTCGACCGCCTCTCGAATAACGCCAAGATCCAGAACCGTCAACACCGGTATTTCCGGATCGGAAACGGTTTCCAACACTTCAATTAAATGTGCATCGATATTTGGATGAAGTTCAATTGTCATTTGCCGCTCAACTTTTACCACTGCATGTTCGGATAGGTGCGTTGCATGTATTGTAAATCGGCCAACAGGTATCCCATATGCTCCGTATGCACACCATTCTTTCCACCGTAACTGAAGTACTTCCGTTCTGGAATCTCCAATGTTGCTTCGCTAAGTAATTCGCTTACTTCGTCGTAGTAGGATTCTTTAAGTTTGGGAAGATCAACTCCTATACCTTCAGAAACCATTTGCTGATCATCTTCAGACATTTCAAAAAGCTCATCGGTATACCTCCATAGATCATCGACGGCCTCTTGCATCTTTTCATGACTTTCTTCGGTACCATCACCCAAACGTTTTATCCAATCTCCTGAGAAACGCTTGTGGTAGCTTACCTCCTTAATTCCTTTCTTAGCAATGGCCGAAAGGGTTTCATCTTTACTATACTGTAATTCATTCAGAAATAGTAAATGAAACACATCGAACAGATACTGTCGAGCAATTACGTAACCGAAATGCGTATTAGGCTGTTCTACCAACAATACATTTCTATAATCACGTTCCAGTCGTAAGAAGGCAATATCATCTTCGGTGAGTTCCTTACCCGAAACTTTTGCCGCATATTGAAAATAGCTCCGTGTCTGACCAATTAAATCCAGCGAAATATTGGTTCCAGCAATGTCTGTCTCCAAACTGGGACCATGACCGCATAGTTCGCCCAAACGTTGTCCTAAGACTAGACTGTTGTCAGCGATTCCGAGTATATAGTTGTATAAGTTTTGATTTGCCATTACACTAATTTGTGTGTTTGTCTTCACCTTTCGACTTGCACCTCCGCTAAAGCTTCAGCGGCACGTGGACGCTCAAGGAGACAAACATTTTACATATGCTTTACCTCGTCGGGGAGATTATAAAAAGTAGGATGACGATACACCTTATCCTGAGCCGGCTCGAACAATTCGCCATTGTTTTCAGGATTTGAAGCCGTGATATGCTTGCTTTCCACCACCCAAATACTCACCCCTTCATTGCGCCGGGTATATACGTCCCTAGCATTTTCCAAGGCCATTTCGGCATCGGCAGCATGTAGACTTCCAAAATGACGGTGCTCCAATCCGTTTTTACTACGGACAAACACTTCCCATAAGGGCCAATTTTTTTTCATATTACAGTTAACTTGCTTTTGATACTTTTTTCTCTTCTTGCTTTTCGGCATAAGCCATGGCAGCATCCCGCACCCAAGTTCCTCGTTCCCAAGCTCCAACGCGAGCATTCATACGCTCTTTATTACAGGGACCATGTCCTTTAACCACCTGCCAGAACTCATCCCAATCAATCTCACCAAAATCATAA
The DNA here is from genome assembly GCA_019634365.1 of Flavobacteriaceae bacterium. Taxonomy (GTDB): domain Bacteria; phylum Bacteroidota; class Bacteroidia; order Flavobacteriales; family Flavobacteriaceae; genus Aureisphaera. Next base: position 3,439 of record JAHQVM010000120.1, read on the forward strand.
GATCCTCTTTCCTCATTCCATTTTAGATCGGGATCGGGAACTGTAAGTCCCAAAATATCTGCCTGCGGTACGGTTTGATCTATAAACTGCTGACGCAATTCATCATTGGTCTTACGCTTTAACTTCCATTTCATAGATTGTTCGGTATGAATAGACTCAGCATCTGTGGGGCCTAACATCATCAAACTTGGCCACCACCAGCGATTTAACGCATCCTGAGCCATTGCCTTTTGTTCCTCCGTACCATTGCAAAGCGTTAGCATAATCTCGTATCCTTGACGCTGGTGAAAACTTTCTTCCTTACACACACGAACCATAGCGCGGGCATAAGGCCCAAAAGAGGTATTGCACAAGGGCACCTGATTAATAATGGCCGCTCCATCTACCAACCAACCAATAGCTCCAATATCGGCCCAGGTAACGGTAGGATAATTGAAAATTGAAGAATACTTGGCCTTCCCGCTGTGCAACTGATCGTACAACTCGTCACGGGAAACACCCAAGGTTTCGCAAGCGGAGTACAAATACAATCCATGCCCAGCTTCATCTTGGACTTTCGCCAAAAGCGCCGCTTTCCTTCTCAAAGATGGAGCGCGACTTATCCAATTCCCTTCGGGAAGCATCCCTACAATTTCGGAATGGGCGTGCTGGGAAATCTGTCGGATATGGGTCTTGCGATACTTCTCCGGCATCCAATCTTTAGGTTCGATCTTCTCATCACGGGCAATGCGCGCTTCGAAAATGGCCTCTAGGTTTTTTACTTCTTTTTCACTCATAATTTATGCTTTACGTTTCCAGTGTCACCGAAAACAATTACACATCGAAATCTACTTTCACCTCTTCGGAAGTTGGTACGGCTTGACAACTTAAAACAAAGTTCTGCGCCACCTCATGATCCTCTAAGGCATAATTTATCTTCATTTCCACATCACCCTCCAAGATTTGACATTTACAAGTACTACAAACTCCTCCTTTACAGGCAAAAGGCAAATCTGCCCCTGCACCCAAAGCAGCATCGAGAATGTTATCGTATTCATCGGTCATGGTGAAATGAAACTCCTTTCCACCATCGATGATAGTTACTTCCACGCCTTCGACACTTTGTTGCGCCAGTCGTTCGGCTCGTTTTTTGTCTTCTTCAGAAAGACCCGTGACAAACAATTCGAAATGCACCAATTCCTTGGGTAAGCCAGCTTTGACCAAATAATCCCCAACATAATTCACCATTTCTTCAGGCCCACATAAAAACACCTCACTGGTATCGGGAATATCGATAAATGTTCCCGTCAATACTTCCATTTTTGCATCATCGAACCGCCCATTGAACAACTCAATATCACGTCGTTCTTTGGTTAGGAAATAGTAAATCTCTAACCTTCCAAAGTACTGATTTCGAAGTTGTTCCAACTCTTCCTTAAAGATAATGGATTTTGTGGTTCTATTTACATAAAACAACTTGCAGGTGGAGTTGGGTTCTTGGGCCAAATGTGCCTTAATCATGGACAGCACAGGCGTGATTCCACTACCTGCGGCAAAGAATAAATAATTCTTGGACGAATCTACTTTACAATCGACACCAAAGGTTCCACTCGGCGGCATTACTTCTAGAGTATCCCCCGCTTTCAATTCTTCATTCACATAGGTAGAAAATTTTCCTCCAGGAATCTGTTTTACCGCCACCTTCCAAACTCCTTCAAGCGGACTGGAGCACAAACTGTAGGATCGGCGGGTATCTTCACCATCGATCAGGGCTTTCAGTGTTAAATGCTGCCCTTGGCGGAAGGCAAATTGAGAAGTTAAGGATTCGGGAATATCGAAGGTAATCACACTGCAATCAGTGGTTTCCTTATAAATATCTTTAATTTGTATGGAATGGAATGTAGCCACTTGTTCTGATTTCAGGAACACAAAACTAACGATTGTTAGTTAGATATGCAAATGGCTTAACCCTACGTTAAGTTATTCCGTGCAAGAGCACTTCGGACATATCTTTTTTAAGCACATTCACGTCTAATTTCCCACGCTTTTGGTACCATAAATAGAGGGTTCTCAAAGTTGAAAGTATGGAAAACAGTATCACTTCGGGATGATGGGGTTTAATCTGCCCCAGTTCGATACCTTCTTTGATAATGTTTCTGAAATTCTCTTCGTAATCCTCGCGCATCTGGACGAAATCGATCAAATCCTGTCCCTGTAGGTGCATCCAATCGTTGTTGAGTGCCGCCAGTGCTTCAGAATGATTTACAGTAATATCGATATGCAATTCGATCAGGGCCTTTACCTTCTCCAAAGGCGAAGCACCAGCCTGTTGCACCTGCTCCATACCTTTGGTGAAATCCCGGGCCAACTTCAAGATCAAGGAAGAAAGGATCTCCTGTTTACTGCTAATGTGATTGTACAGACTCGCAGCCTTGATTCCCATTTCCTGAGCAATATCCCTTACGGAAACTGCCGTAAATCCCTTCTCTTCGAAGAGCCTTGAGGCTACCGTAATGATTTCTTCTTTGCGTGTGGTCCCTTTCATCGTGTGCAAGTTACAAAAATAAGGACGCACCTTTTTTGGATAGAAAGACGGACTGCTTTACTTTTGATTGTCTATGGAACAGAAGATTGAAAGCAATGAGTTGATCGACCGGTTGCCACCGCACCTGAAACAGTACATCAAACCCCAGAATTATGAGCAGTACACGCCCATAAATCAGGCGGTTTGGCGCTATGTGATGCGCAAGAACGTGGATTACCTCAGTAAAGTGGCCCATGAGAGCTATGTGGAAGGTTTGCAAAAAACCGGGATCTCCATCGATGCCATTCCTTCCATGTATGGGATGAACCGGATTTTAAAGGAAATCGGTTGGGCTGCGGTAGCCGTAGATGGGTTCATTCCCCCGAATGCCTTTATGGAGTTTCAAGCGTATAAGGTATTGGTGATCGCCAGCGATATCCGGCAATTGGAAAATATTGAATATACCCCAGCGCCCGACATCATCCACGAGGGTGCCGGACATGCCCCCATTATTTCCAGTCCCGACTATGCGGAATATTTGCGCCGTTTCGGTGAAATTGGCGCCAAAGCCATTACCAGTGCACATGATACCGAAATGTACGAAGCCGTTCGTGAACTTTCCATTTTAAAGGAAGCGGAAGGCACGCCTCAAGATCAGATCGATGCCGCGGAACGAAAAGTGGAAGTACTCCAAAATAAGGAAGTAGAGCGCTCTGAAATTTCACTCATTCGTAACCTACATTGGTGGACCGTGGAATACGGTATGGTAGGCACCTTGGAAGACCCCAAGATATACGGAGCAGGATTACTTTCCTCTATTGGGGAAAGTGAATGGTGCATGAAGGACGAGGTGAAAAAGAGGCCTTACTCTATAGATGCGGCCTATCAGGATTTCGATATCACAAAACCGCAACCTCAGTTGTACGTAACGCCCGATTTTGCCTACCTACAGGAAGTTTTGGAAGAATTTGCCAATACCATGGCGGTTCGTAAGGGTGGCTGGCGTGGATTGAAGAAACTGATTGGATCCAAACAATTGGGTACGATCGAAATCAGTACCGGATTGCAGGTTTCGGGAACCTTTACCCGAATGATTCAGAATGAAGACAATGAAGTAGTATATTTTGAAACGGAAGGGCCTACAGCATTGGCCTACCGTGAAAAAGAAGTGATTGGCCATGGCGTAAGTAGACATACCCATGGATTCCGCTCTCCTCTGGGAAAATTGAAAGGGATTAACCTTGCCATCGAAAATATGGGCCCTAGGGATTTACAGGCTTATAATTTTTACGACGGCAAACCCATTGCTTTTGAATTTGAAAGTGGCATCACTGTGAAAGGAATGAACGTAACGGGTATGCGTAACCTGAGGGGCGAATTGATGCTTATCCAGTTTACGGATTGCACAGTAACCTACAAGGGCGAAGTACTCTTCTCCCCAGAAGATGGCGATTTCGATATGGCCGTGGGAATGGACATCGTTTCGGCTTTTGCTGGTGCAGCGGATTATTTGAGTTTCGATTTGGCCACCCACCAGATTAGTGAAACCGAAACAGTTCGAGTTGAACTTTCGAAAGATGAACAAGCACTGAACTCGCTTTACAGTAGGGTTCGGAGTATAAGGGAATCGGGAGCTAAAGACATCAAAGCACTGCTTGAAATTTTCGAAGACTTGAAAGTGAATCACCCTTCGGATTGGTTATTGCCGCTTGAAATATTCGAACTCACATCGAACGCCTCTGTGTTGGATCATTTAATGAATTTAAAGCAATCTAGACACGAAATTGCACATTTGATTCAAGGAGGATTGGAGTTATTAAAAAAAGAAACTATTCAATAGAGCTATGGGACTATTCGGAATATTTGGAAATAAGAAAAAGAAAATAACCGACTTTCAAAGTCGGGGAGCCATTATCCTAGATGTACGCACCAAAGGGGAATATGACAGTGGGGCCATTCCGGGCTCCAAGCACATTCCCTTGCAACAGGTATCTGTTCGTCTTGCCGACATTAAAAAATGGAACAAACCCGTGATTACTTGTTGTGCGAGTGGAGTGCGCAGCGGTAGCGCTGCTGCTATTTTGCGGTCCAATGGAGTTGAAGCCATGAATGGCGGTGGTTGGGCTTCCCTTTATAAAAAATTAGAGCATTAGGTCGCTCCAAGACGCTTCAGCATCCAGAACATTTCCTTTATACTCCAAGGTCCATCCCATGGAGTTGGTTAGTATATAGATTTTCTGCAATTCGGAAATTAAACGGTTCTGCGCATTCGACGACAAATTGGATGCCTCGATCCTCTTTTTAATGGATTCATCTACCCTTGCCGTAATGATATTAAGATCTTCTGCCGTAAACTTATTGAAAAACTCTTCTTCGATATCGTAGTACTCAATTTGGGGATAGATTTTCAATTCTGGTTCGGGAATATAAGTAATGGTAACGGTTTTCATCTCTTCGGAAATTTCCGTTTGTATCAGGCTTAGGTCATAAGAAATAGTCGCTTCGGCATTCACGACCACCAGTGCTTTTTTGGTAGAAAAGAAATCGAAATACAGTTTTTTGGAGTCTTCATAGCTCAAAACCTCAGCGAAGGAACCTTCGGTCACCACCAATTTTCCCACATTCTTCAGTTGCTTCTGAATTACAGCGCTATGTTCGATAACCTGTTGCTTCTCATCTTTACGATACTCGCAATACTGTACCCCAAAGACAAGTGCCAAGGCAATCACAATTCCGAACAAGATCTTACGCATCCCAAAGTTTTTCAGAAAGATAGTGATTTCTTGAACTCATAACGCTTCCAATCCCAATAGTATAGGTGAATCCATAAACAATTACGTATTATTTCGTCCATTCTTGTAAAAATCGTTTCATTCCTGCGACAGAGATAAACGTAAACGTATGACAAAATGAAACCAACAAGATTTCTTATGCTGGCAATGCTACTGGTAACAGTGTCCAGTTGTATTAGAAATGACTTTTTGAACGATCGGGTTGAAGAACGCATCGTCATAGACAATTTGATCCGTGAAATACAAATAGAAGACACGTTTCAACTCACCGCTATCTTTTTCAACTATATTGGTGAAAATGAAGAAGCTTCTTTCTCATGGGAATCGAGTGATCCTTCCATATTGGAAATAAACGATCAAGGCTTGCTCACAGCAGTGGCACTGGGAAGTGCGACCATCACTGTATCAACCCTATTGGAAGATGGTTCGCCCGTTACCGAGGAAGCTACTATAGATGTTATCATGGATGAAGCGAATAATGATGGTCCTGTTGTCAAGTCTGGGGTCATTGTCACTACCAGCTCATATACCTTAACAGGTGATTTTACACTTTCTGAAATCGAGGATTCACCCAACCTCAACCTTCAAGTAATGGACAATTATGCGGCATCGAGCAACCTTCCGGGCCTATATCTGTATCTATCAAACAATCCAAATTCGATCGATGTTGCTTTGGAAGTAGGCCCTGTTGAAGTCTTTAATGGGGAACACAGCTACCTCTTGGAAGATATAGGAATTAACGACTATCAATATTTATTGTACTGGTGCAAGCCGTTTTCAGTAAAAGTAGGTCACGGAGAAATAGAAAACTAAGATGAAAAGAGCATTTTTAATCGTATTGATCACACTAACTTCTTTCACTTCCATAGCACAGTGGACCAAGGGAGAAGGCAATGGATTTTACAAACTATCTTCATGGTATTTGCAGACAGATCAGCATTATACCGATACTGGACGCATAGATCCCAACGTAACCAGAACACAATTCAATTTGAATTTCTACGGAGAATATGGCATCACCGATAAATTGGATGTAGTAGGCTATATCCCTTTTTATGCCCGGGCCACGCAAAACAACCTATTATCTCAAACCACTGGAGAAACCATTCAGGAAGGGGAAGCTGTTAACTCCATTGGCGATATCGATTTGGGAGTGAACTATGGGTTGTTTCGAAAAAATAATTGGTCGGCGTCTGCACGCCTTCTGTTGGGCCTTCCAACGGGTGAAAGTAGTGGGGGAAGCGATGGTAGCTACCAGACAGGAGACGGAGAGTTTAATCAGTATCTATCGGCTTTGCTGGGCTATTCCACATCACTAGGAAATCTTCCCTTTTATGCCAAAGCCCACTTCGGATTCAACAACCGGACCAAAGGTTTTTCGGATGAACTTCGCTTTGGGTTGGAATCGGGGATTCATCTCTTCAATCAGAAATTTTGGGTCATTGGAAAGGCAAATGTGTCCGAATCCCTTCAAAACGGAAGCTTGAACGCTCAAAACGCTCCGCAGGGAAGTATTTTTGCCAATAACATCGAGTTTTTCAGTGTGGGTGTAGAGGCTAGTTATTTAATTACGGATAAAATCGGGGTAACCGCAGGTTTCGATTCCGCAGTAAGCGGAAGGATCATTGCTGCCAATCCTTCCTTTACCGCTGGAGTTTTCTTAGACATAAAATAACTAGAGGTCGTATTTCACCACCAACATGACGATGCGTGGTAGCACAAAATATTGATTGGTGGTGTTAAATTGGTCATTAAAACTATCGCTATTGGTAAATTCGGTATTCAGGATATTGGTAGCCTGCACCGATAACTCCCATGGGCTTTCCCCTTTTTGAAAGTATAGCTTGGCATTTACAAAAGAATATTCGTTCTCAATGGTATCGGCCTTATCGGTATAATTGTAAAAATCCCACTCAGCATTCAAATAGAAATGTTTCAGGAAACTAATATCGACGTTTGCAAAGGGTCTGTGTGTAAAAAAGGTTTGTTCCAAACCACCGTTATCGTAATTGTTAACGGTATAGCCATAGCCAATTTCGAAATTGGGCCATTCCCTAAATGTACTGCGCACCGAACCTCTATAGTTTTGGGTGAAACTTTCACTTTTCTGCACCAAATCATTGAAAATGTTATACGAAGTACTGTAATTCACATTTACATTACCATTGAACTGCAAACGCTTAATCCGCTTGCTTAACCGAGCAAATGCCGAAAAGGTTTCATCGGGGAAATTGCTGTCGATATTGGTAACCGAGGTGGCTTGGTTAATCCTATCGATACGACCATTGCTTTTAATTCCTTCAATACGTTTCGTGTAGGTAACATTGGCATTTACATTGGTGTAATTGAACATATTAAAACTGAAATACGTTAGCCGGTAGGTGTGCGAAAGTGAATTTTCCAAATCCCTATTACCGCGAAACAGACTGTTATAATTATTGAAAATATAAGCTTCGGCAAAGTTGTTTACATCTGTATATTCTGCAGCCATGGCATAGTTGAAACGAAGGCTCTCACTTTTTTTGATGTCGAATATTGCATTGAAATCTGGCAATAACCTCCAATCATTTTGAGTAGTTTTGGCTCCCAACTGTTCATTGCTAATGTTGTAATTATGTAGCGTAGCTCCGGGCGTAAATGTAAATTTTCCTGTCTTCACCTTATAGTGCAATCCCATATAAAGGTCCCTAAAATTGAAATTCACGTCGTTGCCCAAGGGCTGGGTTTCACCTTCCATTTCTTGGGTCTGGGGCAAATCCAATCGATTTCCATTATCCAACAACTGAAAGATGCCCGAATTGAATTTCTGATTACTCAAGGTACTTCCCATACTTACGTTGATATTACTGGTGTTGTTTAGGACACGGTAATAATCTATTCGGGTATCCAATTGATGGGTATTAATAGTACGTTCCTGGTTAAGGTTGTAGCGGTCCTGTGGAATATCCAGTGGCAAAATGTTTCTGAAAGGAATGGAATCCTGAATCACATTGTAGAAAGGATCTTCATCCTGCCACATGTGCTGGGCATACCCGGCAAAAATATTATCATCGTCCAAGGTGAGATAGGCATTCACATTCTGACTGATAGAAGCAGGCTTATTCTCCATTTCCTCGTCGATATCATTCACTGCATTCCCAAATTGGGATAGCGTATTGGCTTCTTCGGTCTGCTTCGACACCTTGATCAAGGCGTCATAATCCAATTGAAAATTACTGTTGGGCTTGTAGACACTGCTCAATTTGAGCATTCCCAACTGATTCCGTTGGTCTATATCATTACTCGTATTTTCCACTGTACCTGTGGAGATATACTGGCGAATGGCATTGGTCACAATATTGGTTTTGTTATCGCTAAGGATGGCAAACCCGCTCACATCCCACTTTTCGGTCGCCCTCCAACTAAAATTTCCGGCCATGAAATTGGACTCAATAGCGTTGGCGCGATTGTTTTGTGTGAGGGCAAATCCCAATCCGCTATCGCTTACATTAAAACTGGTTCCTCCACCGCGAAAATTTCGGAATCCACCGGTAAAATTGAAATAGTCACGCCACGTAAACGGCACTTCCCCAATATCGTTGAAATCGGTAATGATATTGATACTGTAATCGGGACTATAATAAAATAATTTGGGATGTACCAAATATCGCGCTTCCGACTCATCATCCAATCCACCTCCCGCAGTCACTTCTCCAAACCAGAATTTCTTTTTCCCTTCTTTCAGCTTGATATTGATGGCTACATTATCCTGATCATTTCCGAGACCGCGCATCTGATCCACTTCATTGTAATTACGCAACACCTCAACCTTATCCACGGCATCTGCAGGAATATTTTTAGTAGCCAATTTAGAATCCCCATCGAAAAAGTCCTTCCCTTCTACCATTACTTTTTGAACCGTCTTGCCTTCTACTTCAATTTCGCCATCATCATTAATCTCAACGCCGGGTAGATTTTTCATAACATCACCCAATTTCTTTTCATCACCCCGATTAAAGGAATCTGCATTGTACACAATGGTATCGCCCTTTACCGTTACGGGCATTTCGTAAACAATCTCTACCCCTTCCAATTGCGCTGCCGATTGCTTCAATACGAAATCCCGGGTCATATTTTCGGCATCTTCTGGAACGGTTAGGGAAATTTCGGCGTTTTCATACCCTAAAAAACTGGCCGTTAAAAAATAGGAATCCCCTTTTCCGAGATCCAATTGATACATTCCGTCGCTATTGGTGATGGCATACGACTCAATATCCCCGGAGGGAGCCTTGGTGGCAATAACATTGGCCAATTCCAAAGGATTTCCGATAGAATCTTTAATCACCCCTCGCACTTTGATGCTTTGAGCAGTTATACTGGTCCCGACCAGCAAAAGCAAAATGATTAGTTGGTTTTTCATTCTTTTTTAATTCGTTAACAACATTACTTTCCCTGTTCCCAATACGATTGGGAATATGCTATGGTTGTTATATAAAATGTAATTTATCCGCCGAACCGTCTTCCTCCTCCGCGTCTGCCCCCATTTCCTCTCCAGTTCTCACGCATTTCTTCGGTCTTTTTCTTTACTATGGCGTTGTATTCTTCCCGAGTAACTTCCTTGCCTGTTTTGGGAGGCTTAATCTCTTCGGTTTCGTCCGGGTTCAGCACAATCTTAGAACAAAGAATGGTGGTTCTATCCACATTCATTTCTAAAATAAGACCCGGTAGGCCTCCATATTCCCCAGGACCATTTTTCACGGGGATCTGAGGCGTAAACCAAGCGGTAACAAGTACCTCTTTGGGTATTTCGATTTCATCCATGGGATCCTTTACCTCGGTACTATCCTGCACCTCCTCTGCACCTTCCTTCTTCTCTGCATCCCGATCGCGGTTGCGCCGTCTCCTGGCCATACTGAAATCGTTAGGATCTACTTGTTTCATGGCCGTGGCCTTGATCGCAAGGTATTGACCAATCTGTTTGGATTCCTTTCCTACTTCCCATTGTAAATTGGTAATGGTATCGTTGATTAAAAATTGCTTCCCGAAAAACTCCCGTTCTTCCAGAATTTGATTGCCATCAATATTCTTGTATTGCTTACCTGCCGTAAAACTGCTCATCATACGCCCGAAACCGCCCGAACCTGCTCCGGCCTCCAATTTTTCCTCTTCCTTATAAATGGATTCATTGCCATTGAAAGTAAGAATGTAGGTCTTCTCCAACATACTTTTCATGCGTTCGGCGATTTGCCTTTTCATATCCTCGCTCATTCGCCGACCGCCCCATTCGCTCATGTCTACCGTAGTTTTCGATTCGTAGTAGGCTTTCCCACTAATGTTCTGCGCCATCACAATGGATGAAAACAGCATGGCGATTGCAAAGAATAAAGATGATTTCATTGTCTAGGATTTTTCTAATACCATAAAGTTATTACAATATCCTTAGACTTAGGAAATCGAGAAAGGTTTAATGCATCATCCGCCTATTCTTATTTCAATCTCATTACCTCCGCTACCTCGACGATTATCGCTTTGGTACCGTTCGTTCATCTCTTTCATTTTCTTCTCCATAATACCCTCGTACTCCTCTTGGGACACCTTCTTTCCTTGTGTCGGTTCCTTAATATCCAATCCTTTTTCCGGATTCAAAACCACCTTGCTACATAAAATGGAAAGATCTCCATCGCTTACCTCCAAGATAAGGCCGGGAAGCCCATCGTAATTGTCTGGGCCATTCTTAATAGGTATTTGAGGCGTATACCAAGCCGTAAGTGTAACTGTTTCTGTACTTTCCTCTTCTTTGCTGCTCTTTTCTCCGTCCTCATTAGAATTCACCATGCTCATTACGGTTCTATCATAGGTAGTGGTGGCCTTAAAGCAAGTGTACTGACCTATATTCTTGGTTTCTTTCTCAAGTTTCCATTCACGATCTTCGAGTTGATCTTTGATCAAAAACATTTTTGAAAATGATTCTGTTTGATTGGCGAATCTACTTTCATCCAAATTCTTGTATAGCACACCTTCTCCACCAGATCCAACAACTTCTACTTGGACCCAAGCATTTCCTCCCGATCCCGGACTATCCAATTTGGGCACTTCTTTGTAAACAGATTCGTTATTGGTGAACTCCAAGGTATATTCCTTTTCGAACTGTTTCTTCAACATCGCCATCATCTGTGCATGCATGCCATCGTCCATTTGGGTGCTATCCAATTCAATAGCTACTTTACGTTGGGTTTTGTAAGTGGCAATCCCTTTGATGCTCTGTGCCCATCCCTGTGCTGAAATTAGAAAGGCCCAACAGAGTGCGAAACTTACGAGTGATTTCATAATAGTGGTTTTAAAATTTTACAACACAAAGATGCAAAGGAGGAGTGTTTTTCTGAGTTAATCAGTGTTAACGAGTGTTAACCGTTTTGGTTTGGCGCCGTTCATATTAGTACATTTGACACATGAATTCGCTGCAGTACAAGGGAATACTTTACTTTATCACGGGGGTGATCGTGGCTACCTTTTCCATTCAGGTATACTGGAACTACAAGAATTATGTAGCCAGCAAACAGCAGCTCACCAACGACGTTCAAACGAGTTTGGACAATGCCGTGGACCAGTATTTCGCTGAACTGGCCTTTGACAGTTCCTATGAGTTTATAGGCATGGAACCATCCAACGCCCCTATCATGTTGAGGGATTCGCTGTTCAGAAGAAGGCCCACTGCCCAAAAAACCATACTACTAAGCGATACAGCACAATTTAAAATAGACACCCTTCAATTTTCAGATAGTTTGGGTGCATCTATCACCATTTTAAAATCGAGCTGGAACGACAGTCTTAAAATGGACCTTGAGGTGCAACACCAGCATGATTCCATCGATTTTCTTTCTGCCGATGGGAAAAGCTTTATCACCAACATGGATGTGAGAACCGTGACAGCGCTGTCGAACAAGATCATGGTTTCCTTTTCTGAGGATAAGATTTCGCTTCCTACTATGGATAGCCTGTTTGCTGAAGAATTGAACCGCAAAAACATTTCGATGGACTATGGGCTCACTCATATGAATTTTTTGGGACAACAGGATACACTGCGCCCCCATGAAGTAATGGATGCAAGCCTTTCCACGATTTCCCGTTCTCCTTATTTTCTGCATGACGATGATTTGAAAGCTCATTTTTCGAATATTACATTGGCGGTTTTAAAGAAGAATACAATAGGATTGCTCCTTTCTTTTATGTTGATGGTCGCCGTTATTGGATGCCTATTGTACCTATTGAAAATCATCCAGCAACAAAAACAATTGGCCGAAGTAAAAAACGACCTCATCGGGAATATTACCCATGAATTCAAGACGCCCATTGCAACGATTGGGGTGGCGATGGAGGCCATTCAGAATTTCTCTTCGGAAGAGGACCGTGAGAAAAACCTTCGGTATGCCAAAATATCAAGCGAACAGGTGGAAAAGTTGAATGTAATGGTCGAAAAATTACTGGAAACGGCCACTTTGGACAGTGAAAAATTAGAACTAAAGCCTGAAACTTCCAACTTGGTCGAATTGCTTCAAAAGGCTTCGCAAAAAGAATTGTTCTCTTACCCTGAGAAGGAGATTCAATTTCACTCAAAAGAGTCATCCATCTTTTATCCCATTGATTCCTTTCATTTCGAAAATGCCATCAACAACATTATCGACAATGCCATTAAGTATGGAGGTGATCGCATCGATGTGTCTATTGAAAAGGGAAAAGGAACGATTGAAATTGCCATAAGTGATAGCGGCACTTCCCTTACTGAGGCTCACAAAAAACAGCTTTTCGAAAAGTTTTATCGAGTTCCGAAGGGAAATACCCATGACGTGAAGGGCTTTGGTATTGGGCTGTATTACACCAAAACCATTATTGAAAAACATGGAGGAACCATACAGCTTCAAATAAAACCGAATACCACTTTTAAGATTGTGCTGCCTCATGGATAGTATGGCAAAAATATTATTGGCAGAAGACGAACCGGCTTTGGGTCAGATCGTGAAAGAAAGCCTAGAAACCAAGGGGTTTCAAGTGTTGCTTTGCAAAGATGGCCAGGAGGCCTTGGATACGTATTATCAAGCCAAACCACAATTATTGGTACTGGATGTAATGATGCCCAAGAAGGACGGTTTTACGCTTGCCAAAGAGATCCGGATGCAGGACGCAACCATCCCGATCATTTTTCTCACGGCGAAATCGCAAACCCAAGATGTGGTCGAAGGTTTTACCCTCGGGGGCAATGACTACCTTAAGAAACCCTTCAGCATGGAGGAACTTATTGTAAGGATCAAGAATTTACTGAATCACAGAAAGGATCAAGTACCTTCAGAAATGAGTATTGGCGACTATATTTTTGGATTCAAGCAGCAAACCCTTACCTACAAAAAAGAGGAACCCATAAAACTAACACATAGGGAAGCTCATTTGCTATTCCATCTACACAACAACAAGAACCAAGTTTTGGATCGCTCGATCATCCTTAAAAAATTATGGGGTGATGATGACTTTTTCAATGCCCGTAGCATGGATGTTTTTATTACCAAACTTCGCAAGAAACTGAAAAGGGACGAACGCATTCAAATCGTAAATGTACGTGGTTTTGGGTACAAACTTATTTGCTAAAGATTAGCTTTTAATTACCCCATAAGCGGGGTGGCTGTTCCCCAAAAAATCGTAATTTAATAGTGTACGGTTTTTGGGGAACTTTCCGTTTTCAACTCTTGAATCAATGCCAGAAGCATGGATGTCTTTATTACCAAGCTCCGTAAAAAGCTCAAGAAAGACCACAACATTCAAAACGTGAATGTACGCGGATTTGGATACAAGCTCATTTGCTAATCTTGGCGGGGTTTTTGTATCTTGTCGGGTATGAAATGGCTTCTCATTTTTCTTTTTTGCAGCATCTCCTTGCATGCACAGCAATTGACCCTTGAGCAATCGGAACCTATGGAAGTCGATCATTTTATTGGGGTCGATTCATACCAGCATACCTATTTTATTAAGGACGGGGTACTTCAAAAAAAAGGAAGTCTTGGGGAGTTTGTTTTTCAGGATTATCAATTGGGTCCCATTGCCCATGTAGATATCATTAATCCACTTAATGTTGTGGTTTTTTATGCTGAAGTGAATACCGTCGTTTTTTTGGATAATCGCCTCAATGAGACGGAACGCATCAATTTCAACACACTTACCAATTTCATCAATGTGGGAGCGGCCACCAATGCGGGGAATAATCGTTTATGGGTTTTTAATAGTGATACGCAACAACTGGAATTGTTCGATTACCGAACCTTGAGGGAAACCGTGTTTTCCCAGCCATACGAAGGCATTCCAAAGGCGATGGTGAGTGATTTCAACGATTCGTATCTTTTAACAGAGGATCGTATTTGGCGTGTTAACATTTATGGCAGCCTTTTACTGGAATTGGAGATGGAAGGATACGAAAAGCTGGTAAGGAACGGGGATAGTCTCATAGGCTTGAAGGAAAATAATCTGTACTGGATCACTCCGGAGGCGGTTAGTCCTATGGAATTTCAGTTGGCCGAAAACCCAATAAAAGACTTGCAGTTAACCCAAGAATTCCTTTATATTTATGACGGAAAACTCCTCCACCGCTTGACACTAACTCAACCAAAGAAGTAAGATTTATGCATGTCGCAATCGCAGGAAATATTGGCTCCGGCAAGACCACACTTACACGCCTTTTAGCCAAGCATTATAAATGGAAAGCTCATTTCGAAGATGTTGAAGACAATCCTTATTTGGACGATTTCTACAATCAGATGGAACGGTGGTCCTTCAACCTTCAAATCTATTTCCTGAACAGTCGGTTTCGTCAGATTATGGAAATTCGGAAAAGTGGCAAAAAGGTGATTCAGGATCGTACCATCTATGAAGACGCTTATATTTTTGCGCCCAATTTGCACGCCATGGGATTAATGACCAATAGGGATTACGAAAATTATCGTTCCCTTTTCGATCTTATGGAAAGTGTGACCGAAGGTCCGGATCTACTCATTTACCTTCGCAGTACCATTCCCAACTTGGTGAACCAAATTCACAAACGCGGTCGGGAATACGAAAACTCCATTAGTATAGACTACCTAAGCCGATTGAACGAACGTTACGAGGCTTGGATTCATGATTATGACAAGGGCAATTTGTTGATTATCGATGTGGACAACCTAAATTTTGTGGACAATCCAGAGGATCTTGGAGAAGTGATCAATAAGATCGATGCAGAACTGCATGGATTGTTCTAAGGAATTTGAACAAAAACACCTTATATGAGATTGCATAAATTGATTTTTCTAGCTTTTCTAACACTTTGCGTAACAGCCTGTTCAAAAGAAGATGAATCTACCAACACCAATTCTAATACTAATACTGGGAGTACAGGAGGAGGTGAACAAGAACAAGAAGAAGAAGAAACAATAGAAATTTTAGGAACGTGGTCAGCTGCAGAACTCACCTCACAAATCAATGAAGTTAGAATATCTTCTCAAACCGGAAATACTTCTGAGACAGATTACACGCTCGAAGGCTTTGATATCGATTTTACAATTACCTTTACTGAAAACCCGAACAATTCCTCAACTCAAGGTACTTATTCCGGTGAATTATTTGAAGATGGGCAACCAGGGTCTCAGACTTTCACAGATCTTACCTATGAGAATTTCTTAGGGGAATGGGTTTTGGATAATGACCAAATCACTTTTACCACTCCCTTGGATTATACGGGTATAGCAACGATTACACTATTGACCGAAAATACACTGCGTTATGAATATTTGCTGGTCGAATCCTTTACCACAGGTAATGGGGACGAAATAACGAATACCATCAATCAATCTGCCCGTTTTACACGTTAATGACTTTTTTATTGGTTATGCAATTATTAAAAACGTGATTCCACTCGAATAACTACCATAAGTGCATAAAAAAGCCGAGCGATTCGCTCGGCTTTTTTATTCGATGAGAAGAAAATCCTATTGTGTGATTTCCTCTTTTATTTCCTTTACTTTCTCGATCACTGCTTCGCCATCTGCCTTCACTCCTTCTTTCAAAGCTTCGATCTGTTCCATCACCTCTTCTTCAGTTCCTGTAAGGGTTTTGGTTTCGGTAGATTCAACGCCATCCACGATGGTGGTGATCGTAACATCGGCTACTTTCTGTCCTTCTTCATCTTCAGAAAGTGCTACCTTAAATTCCTTTTGAACTTCTTTGGTTTCTTTTATTCCGTCTTGGGTAATTTCCAATTTGGTTCCGTCTTCAGTAACCATAGAAACTTCATCACTTCCATGTCCTCCAAGGATAGGAGCAATTACCAATCCAACCAAACAGGTAAGCTTAATCAAAATGTTCATAGAAGGTCCTGAGGTATCTTTAAAGGGATCTCCTACAGTATCACCAGTAACGGCAGCTTTGTGCGCATCACTTCCCTTATAGGTCATTTCTCCATTGATCTCAACACCCGCTTCAAAAGACTTCTTAGCGTTGTCCCAAGCACCTCCAGCATTGTTCTGGAAGATGGCCCACATTACACCACTCACACAAACACCTGCCATATAACCTCCTAATGGCTCAGCACCGAATAACAACCCGATAATGATAGGAGTAACAATGGTAATAAGACCAGGTAAAATCATCTCTTTAAGGGCCGCTTTGGTAGAAATGTCAACACACTTGGCGTATTCTGGAGTTCCGGTTCCTTCCATAATTCCAGGAATTTCCTTGAACTGACGACGCACTTCCTGTACCATTTCCATGGCTGCCTTACCAACACTCTTCATAGCCATAGCTGAGAAAACTACAGGGATCATCCCTCCAACAAACAACATCGCCAATACATCAGCTCTAAAGATGTTAATACCGTCAATTCCGGTAAAGGTTACATAGGCGGCAAACAAAGCCAAGGCTGTCAAAGCCGCAGAAGCAATAGCGAAACCTTTACCTACGGCTGCAGTGGTATTTCCTACAGAATCCAAAATATCGGTGCGCTCACGAACATGTGGCTCCAATTCGCTCATTTCAGCTACACCTCCAGCGTTATCTGCGATGGGTCCAAAGGCATCGATCGCCAACTGCATGGCTGTAGTAGCCATCATGGCTGAAGCCGCAAGGGCCACTCCGTAGAATCCTGCCAACTCGTATGAACCATAGATAGCGGCAGCAAATAATATAACAGAAAGGAAAGTAGATTTCATCCCAACTGCCAAACCAGCAATGATGTTGGTTGCTGCTCCTGTAGAGGAGTTCTGAACGATATCCAATACTGGCTTTTTACCTAGGCTTGTATAGTAGGCAGTTACAGTAGAAATCAATGCACCGACTGCCAGTCCGATCATACATGCGTAGAACACATGACGAGATGGAATTTCCTTCGCTCCTTCACCGAAGAAATTCATGGTCATAGTTTCAGGTAGCATCCAGTCGATCAAGAACCAGCTTGCAATTAAAGTGATAATAATGGCAGCCCAGTTCCCTGTATCCAATGCCTTCTGAACTTGAGATTCCCTTGCCTCGTTGTTCTTAATTCTAACAAGAAATGTTCCAATGATCGAGGCCAAAATACCAATACCAGCAATTACTATAGGCAATAAGATGGGGCCCATATTGTTAAAGGCATCGGTAAACTGCGAAGTAGTGGACATATCACGAATTACGTAATTCCCCAGTACCATGGCAGCCAATACCGTGGCTACGTATGAACCGAACAAGTCGGCCCCCATTCCTGCTACATCTCCTACATTATCACCTACATTATCGGCAATGGTCGCTGGGTTTCTTGGATCATCTTCTGG
>JAHQVM010000121.1 GCA_019634365.1 Flavobacteriaceae bacterium
ACTATCTTTTTCACGCACAGCCATTGGAAACATGAGGAAGATTTGGAGAGTTACAGGCATAGTGCACTTTTTAAATCGGTTTGGGCAACAACGAAGCCCCTGTTTCGTTCTAAAGCCCAAGCTTGGAGCGTTGAAACATTACATGAACTAACCTAACGTATGGTAGCCCTTATAAAAAAAGAAATACGCAGTTTTTTCTCAAGTCCCATCGGATACTTGGTCATCGCTTTGTTTCTAGTTTTTAACGGGCTTTTCCTTTGGGTTTTTGGAGGCAATTACAATGTCTTTGATGCAGGATTCGCAGACCTGTCCCCATTTTTCGAATTGGCCCCTTGGGTCTTATTGTTTTTAATTCCCGCAGTGACCATGCGATCCTTTAGTGAGGAAACCAAATTGGGAACCCTCGAACTGCTCTTGACCAAACCCTTGGGATTACGAAACATTATTCTTGGTAAGTACTTTGGAGCGCTGCTGCTCATTGTAATAGCCATAGTACCCACTTTGGCCTATATCCTTACCATTTCCCAACTAGGCAATCCAGCAGGAAATTGGGACGTGGGAAGCACCATGGGATCCTATTTTGGCCTGTTATTCTTGGCAATGGCGTATACGGCCATTGGAATATTTGCATCCTCCCTGTCCAAAAACCAGATCGTTTCGTTTATCATAGCTGTTTTTCTATGCTTTCTATTGTACTTTGGGTTTACCGGATTGTCGAGCGGAAATTCTGGACTCGACATAGGCAATTTGGGGATGGAGACCCATTTTAAGAGTATGGCACGAGGAGTGATCGATACCCGTGACCTTATTTATTTTTTGAGTGTGGCCTTTTTGTTTCTCATGGGAACCTATTTAAAACTGAAGAAAGAAGTATGAGCAAACGAAAGATGATCATATTATCGGGTTCTCTGTTAGGGGTTTTAATTGTCAATTGGGTGTCAAGTAAAGCATATCAGCGGTTTGACCTTACCCAAGATCAGCGATATACCTTATCAGATGAAGCAAAAAGCACTATCGATCCTATCGATTCCCCTATCAACATCGACCTATTTTTAGACGGTAGGTTGCCTTCTGAGTTTAAAAGACTGCAATTGGAGACCCAGCAGTTATTGGAAGAATTTTCTGCTCATAATTCGAACATTACTTATGAATTCGTAAACCCATTGGGGGAAGATGTAGACCAAAATGCCATTCAGCAGGTGATGCTACAATTTGGTATTAAAGGAGCCAATGTGCAAATTCAGGAAAGTGGAAAAACCACCAATGAAGTCGTTTATCCATGGGCCTTGGCTACTTACAATGAAAGAACTGTGGCTATTCCTTTATTAAAAAATCAGCTGGGCGCTACGTCTGAAGAACGAATCAATGGCTCCATTCAAAATTTGGAATATGCTTTTGCTGATGGCTTCAGCAAGCTCACCCAACCCAAACGGAGAAAAGTGGCCGTTTTAAAGGGAAATCAAGAATTACCCGATCGCTACTTGGCCGATTTCATTACTACCTTGCGAGAGTACTATTTCATTGGGCAATTCACCATGGATTCTGTAGCCACCAGTCCACAGCGCACCTTAGAAAGTTTAAAAGAATACGACCTTGTCATTGCTGCGCAACCCCAAGCTCCATTTTCTGAAGAAGAAAAATATGTATTGGATCAATACACCATGAACGGCGGTGCTTCTCTTTGGATGGTAGATGCTACCTTCCAGCAGCTGGACACCCTTAGTGGAAATACGTTTGCCGTGCCCATGGATCTTGGACTGAATGATTTCTTTTTCAAATATGGGATTCGGGTGAATGCCAATTTAATAAAGGATGTTTATGCAGCACCCATTACCCTGGCCAGCGGCGATGGGACCGATTCGCAATATCAGCCCTATCCTTGGTTGTATCATCCTTTATCGGCCAGTACCAACAACCATCCTATCTCGACCAATTTAGAGGCTGTTAAATTTGAATATGCCAGTAGTATCGATACGTTACCGAATGCTATAAAGAAAACTGTTTTGCTAAGTTCTTCGCCCATTTCAAAAGTGGTGGGATTGCCCGTGGAAATCGATATCGACAAGGAGATTCCAAAGAATTTAAAGATTGTCAATGAAGGCCCAAATCCGGAAGAGTTCAATGCGGGAGAAGTTCCCCTTGCGGTGCTGCTCGAAGGACAATTCACTTCGGTTTATTCGAATCGGATCAAGCCTTTTTCCATTGCCAATGCCAAGGAAGTAAGTGCACCTACTAAAATGGTGGTCATTAGCGATGGTGACGTAATTCGCAATCAATTGGACCGTGGGAGACCTCTAGAACTCGGTTTCGACAAATGGACCAATTCCTTTTATGGAAATAAAGAATTTTTACTGAACACGGTGAATTATCTGCTGGACGATAGCGGACTTATAAACATTCGCACCAAGCAAATTGCCATTCCATTCCTCGATCCCCAAAAAACGGTCGAAAAAAGAACCCAATGGCAATTGGTTAACCTCCTGTTACCATTAGGTTTATTGGGGATTTTCGGAATTTTCTTTCAATCCTATCGGCGTAGAAAATACAAGCGTTAGTTGTTGATAAGTTTGTTTTAACAAACAAGGCATTCGAGCTATATTTGTAGGTAAGGAATGTCCTATTTAAGGGCTTTAGGAAAAATAGTACTCTTCTGAAAATTGATTAAATGAAATTCATTGTATCCAGTTCTTATCTTTTAAAACAGTTAAATGTGCTTGGGGGCATCATTAACAACAACAATACATTGCCCATTCTCGATAATTTTTTGTTTCACCTAAACGGAAATGAACTTACGGTTTCGGCTTCGGATCTTGAAACTACCATTGCTTCCAAATTGGAAGTAGAAAGCACCGAAAATGGAAGTGTTTGCATTCCTGCCCGCTTATTACTGGACACTTTAAAAACCTTTCCAGAACAGCCATTAACGTTCACGATAGAAGACAATAATACCGTTGAGATAAGCTCTAATCACGGTAAATACGCACTGGCCTATGCCAATGGCGAGGACTTTCCAAGTCCAGTTACCTTAAACGATCCCAGTGCCACGGTGATCCAGGGGGATATTTTGGCAACGGCCATAAGCAAGACCATTTTTGCATCTGGAAATGACGACCTCCGCCCAGTAATGAGCGGTGTGTTCTTTCAGTTTACCAGTGACAACCTTACGTTTGTTGCTACCGATGCCCACAAATTGGTGAAGTATACCCGAAATGATGTAACAGCATCCCAAACTGCCGAATTCATTATGCCTAAAAAGCCATTGAATTTACTGAAAGGCATCTTAGCGGGTAGTGAGGAAGAAGTAACGGTAGAATACAATGAGAGCAATGCCAAATTCATCTTCGATAACACGGAAATGATTTGTCGATTGATCGACGGAAAATATCCCAACTATGAAGCGGTTATTCCAAAGGAAAACCCTAACAAGCTTACCATAGATCGCGGACAGTTCCTGAACAGTGTGCGCAGGGTAAGCATTTTCAGTAATAAAACAACACATCAAATCCGACTAAAAATTGCCGGTGCAGAGTTGAACATCTCTGCCGAGGATATCGACTATAGTAATAAAGCAGACGAACGTCTTACCTGTGATTATCAGGGCGATGATATGCAAATTGGATTCAACTCCCGCTTCTTAACGGAAATGTTGAACAATCTAACGAGTGATGATGTTTCCCTAGAAATGTCATTACCCAATAGAGCTGGAATTCTAACACCTATAGATGGTATGGACGAAGGTGAACACGTTACCATGCTGGTAATGCCCGTGATGTTGAATAACTAATGGAAATACATAGATAAAAAAACCGCTGTGTCATACAGCGGTTTTTTTTTAAAGCAATTTTTTAGTGCTAACTCCTACTGGGTTTCTCCGTTACCTTTCCTTTGATTTTTAGCACCTTTCTACCCACTTGGGAATTGGAAACTACGGTAATGGTTTTTGAAAAGGGTCCTACCCTACTCGTTTTGTAGTTTACGGTTATCTCCGAAGATTCTCCTGGCATGATGGGTTCGGTGGGCTTGGTGGCGACTGTACAACCGCAGCTCGTCTTAATATCGGCGATCACCACGGGTGCAGTCCCAATATTCTTAAAGGTAAAGGTTCTCGCACCATCGGATTTGTAAGCCACCGTCCCATAATCTATGACCTCCTCATCGAAAGCCAGGATTCCTGCCTTTTCGGCCTTGGCTCCTTGTGCATGCACTGCAAATACACTAAAAAATAAAGCCACGGAAAGGCAGAAGTTTATGATTGAAGTTGCTTTGTAATTCATAACTATTGGATTTTTGATTAATAATCACAAACATCCATGAATAATCCTAAAACCCTATAATTATTGAGTTTGATAAAGGGACTAGACCCCGTTTGAAATCTAGTACAACCCGTTAAAATGGTACTTCTGCGACTACTTTATGAAATAAAGCGAATCGTTCCAAAGTAACTTGGCGCTTCCCCATTATTGGCTTTAATAGCGTTCACGATGGGCATTACGAATCCAACGATTCCGACATAGATGAAGCCTAAAATGCCCAATCCGAATAAAATTAGGGCAGGTATGGATAGAATCGTAATTAAAATAAGGGTCAATTGAAAGTTGACAACCGACTTTCCATGCTCATCCATTCCCTCCACTTTGTCTTTTTGAGAAAGCCATAGGATAAGAGGTACTAAAAGGCCCCCAAACCCCGTAACGTAATACAAGAGTTGGGATAAATGTGTTATCATTAGTAGTGAATTGTCGGTGCGTTTTGCGGTTGAAGGTATAATTTCCATTTTTTGATCGATTGATTTAAATAACTCATCATATAAGTAGTCATAAAGATTAAAATGTTACAAATTGTCCGTTCGAGCGCAGTCGAGAACGTAACGGAACTTTTAACGCAAACTAATCACATTTGCAATTCTCGACTGCAGTCGAACTGACACAGAATTCGTACTTTTGCCACCCATGAAGCACAACGAAACCATAGTTGCACTGGCTACACCTGCAGGAGCAGGAGCCATTGCCGTTATCCGTCTTTCAGGGGAAAAGGCTATTGAAATTGCTTCAGAAATTTTCACATCTGTTTCTGGGAAGGTCCTCCGTGAACAAAAAACGCATACGGTACATTTGGGTCATGTGAAGGATGGCGAGCGCGTTATCGATGAAGTTCTTGCCACCCTGTTCAAAAACCCCAATAGTTATACCGGTGAAGATGTGGTGGAATTTTCTTGTCATGGTAGTAATTATATTCAACAAGAAATCATTCAATTGTGCTTGCGCAAAGGCGCTAGAATGGCACAAGCAGGTGAATTTACATTACGCGCCTTCCTGAATGGCAAAATGGACTTAAGTCAGGCCGAGGCTGTGGCAGATCTCATAGCCAGTGATAGTGAAGCCTCCCACCAGTTGGCTATGAATCAGATGCGGGGTGGTTTCTCTTCAGAAATCAAAAAATTAAGGGAGGAACTGTTGAATTTTGCTTCCTTGATCGAATTGGAATTGGATTTTGCTGAAGAAGACGTAGAATTTGCCAATCGGGATGAATTTCAGAAACTCATTACCCGAATTACGCATGTGCTTAAGAGCTTGATCGATTCTTTCGCCACTGGAAATGTGTTGAAAAATGGAATTCCGGTAGCCATTGTGGGCGAACCCAATGTGGGGAAATCTACGTTACTGAATGCCTTGCTCAACGAAGAGCGTGCCATTGTAAGTGATATCGCGGGAACGACTCGGGATACCATCGAAGATGAAATAGTGATGGGTGGTATTGGCTTCCGCTTTATCGATACTGCGGGCATTCGCAAAACGACCGATACTATTGAAGGCCTAGGAATTAAGAAGACCTTCGAAAAAATGGAACAGGCTCAGGTCGTGGTATTTCTAGTTGACAGTACTCAATTGGCGGCTGATAGTGAGGCTATCGATACTTTTAAAGTGGAGATTGAAAAAATAAAAAATAAATATCCCCAGAAACCCCTCGTTATTATTGCTAATAAGATCGACCAATTAACTAGCAATGAAATTTCATTACTCACTTCTAGTATTTCAAATCTTAGCTTGCTATCTGCCAAAACCGGTCAAGGTGTGGAAGAACTGAAGGAAAAGCTCCTCAATTTTGTGAATACGGGCGCTTTGCGTAACAATGAGACTATCGTGACCAATACACGCCATTACGATGCCTTATTAAAAGCATTGGAAGAAATCCTTAAAGTACAAGAGGGATTGGATTCTGGACTTAGTGGTGATTTGCTCGCCATCGATATTCGACAGGCATTGTATTACTTCGGGGAGATTACGGGTGAAATTTCCAATGATGAGTTGTTGGGGAACATCTTTGCTAATTTCTGTATTGGGAAGTAATAGCTACTACAATACTCCCTGTCCAAAAAAAGTGACGCACCATACGATAATAGAAGAAATGGTAATGCCAACAATATTTGCAGAAAATGCCTTTTTGCGTTCCATTTTAAACAGATACGTAGCAATGGAACCGGCATATACACCCGTTCCGGGCAGCGGAATCATCACAAAAAACGCCAACCCATAATAACCGTACTTATTCAGTTTTCCTTTAGATCCCTTTTTCGCACGTTTTGCTACCCAAATAGCAGCCTTTTTGTACCAGTTCCAACGAACTAACCAGGTATTGATCCTATCCAGAAAAAACATCATTAGTGGAAACACCAATATATTGGCTATCAACGCAATAACAAATACAAAATAGGGATTCAAGTCGCTCAATAAACCATAGGGAATACCTACTTTGGCTTCACCAAAGGGTGAAATACTCCACAAAAAAGTAAATAGGGTTTCCCGAATCATAGCGACAATTGAGGCTGCAAAAATACATTTCTTTTACTGCTCCTCGTGCCAATCTTATCATAAAAATGAAGCATTACAACGAAAGACCATAGGATTGCAGACATTAATGGCATTCATAAATGCCGACATCCAAGTCAAAACATGGAGAAAGTTTTTGAGTTTCAAGGGGTAACGAACTCAAAATTTCATGACTTTACATAGGAAAGAGAATGGTAACCTTAAAAACAAAGATCATGAAAAAGAGATTTATCCTATTGGCAATGACATTGTTAGGCTGCACAATGCATGCTCAAATACTCACCGAAAATTTTGACAACATCAACTCCCTTCCTGGGTGGATTTTCCGAAATGAAAGCGATTTACCCCCTCCTACGGGACAGAGTGGATGGTTTCAAGGTAATGATACTGTATTCATTGCCCATGAAGGTTCCCCAGATTCATATCTAGGTGTGAACTTTTCATCTTCGGCCTGCTGTACCATTAGCAATTGGGCTATTCTCCCTTTGGTAACCGTGCAGGATGGAGACACCTTCAGGTTTTATACGCGTACGATTGCGGGAAGTATATTTCCGGATCGATTGGAAGTGAGGATGAGCATAGGAACTACTACTGATCTTCCAGATGGCTCCGAGGATGTAGGATCATTTACCGAGTTATTGTTAACCATTAATGAAAACCTTGAACAGGGCGGTTATCCAGAAGTATGGGAGTTGCAGGACATTCAGCTTAACTCCATCCTTTCTGAGCCAACACAGGTGCGATTTGCCTTTCGCTATTTTGTGACCAATGGTGGGGTTGACGGAAGTAACTCCAATTACATTGGAATCGACTCACTAATCATAGATAGTGAACTGGGCGCCAATGATGTTTCAGAAGATTTCCTGCGGTATAGGATTGAAGGAAATGAACATTTACTTTTGGATACCCAAGAACCCATGGAACTTGTGGAACTTTATGCCATAAGCGGTCAAAAATTGATCTCTGTGGAATCTGAGGAAAGTACGGAAGCCATAGCTATTGAATCCCTGCATTCTGGCATCTATATTCTTGTTGTAAAGACTCAGGTGGGAATAATGAGCAAAAAAGTAATTATTCCATAATTGGAACCTGTGGGATAAATTTCCAATGGTATAAAATTGAGAGAATATGAAAAAGGCCATTATTCTTACATAATGGCCTTCTAATAGTTGGTTTGGTTATGCCAACTTTACCGGTTCCGGCGTAAAGCAGAGTTTAGCATTATTGCGCTCTTTAGACGTGGATTCACCCAACCAGTCAGATACCCGCTTCTTATCTATCGATAATAATCGCTCTGCATTGGCAGCGATCAATTCAGACAGGATAGCATATTCCGTTTTATTCACCGAAAACTCCTGAAGTTTCACCTCGGCTTTCCTTCTTTCATACTTCATGTGCAGGGTGGTGTAATATATGAAAAGGCGAGGTTGTGATGGATTGGACAAATCGATTGTGGCTTGTGAGAAAATATTCTTCCAATCTTCTTTGGATTCCTTGCTAAATACCGACTTGGCCATGTCTGCGATGCTATTCTTAATTCCATTTTTATCTTCAGCGCTCACACCATCGTACAAGTTCACCACTTGATCGATCAATTTATTGTAATCTTTGGATTTGTACTTGGATTTAGAATTTACATTCTTGAGCAACCCAAAGAAGGGCACACTATCGATCTCACTGATGTAATCTTGAAAATAAACGGCAAGTTGTTCGGGCGTTAATCTTGCAGGATGAAAATTCGCTCTATTCTGCGCATGGCTAAGAATACTGGCGATGGCTGTTGGCAAGTTTTTGGAATCGGTATAGACCGCTAGTCCTTTGGCGTCCTGAC
>JAHQVM010000122.1 GCA_019634365.1 Flavobacteriaceae bacterium
GCCTCTTCATAATTTTGAATATCAACCGTAATTCCCCTTCCATGATTTCCATCTATGGGCTTTATCACCAGAGGGAAACCAACATAGTCGCATGCGTCTTTCAAACTCCGTTCCCTGCTAATGATATCCCCTCTCGGGACCTCAACTTCGGCCTGTTCCAAAAGGTATTTAGTATCTTCCTTGTCACAGGCTAATTCCACCCCAATGCTACTGGTTTCTGAAGTAACCGTAGCCTGTATTCTTTTCTGATTGGCACCATAACCCAATTGACAGAGGGAGTATTTATTGAGCCGAATCCAAGGAATTCCGCGGCTAGCCGCTTCTTCCACTATGGATCCCGTACTGGGGCCCAAACGCTGATCTTCCCTTAGTTCCCGCATTTCCTGAATGTCTTCCGTGAGATCATATTCTTCCCCAGCAATGAGCGCTTCACATATACGAACTGCTGCCTTTGCAGCATAACGCCCAGCATCCTCCTCTATATAGGAAAAGACTACATTGTAAACACCCTCTTCGCCATAACCACGGGTTCTTCCAAAACCGGTATCCATTCCTGCCAGAGTTTGTATCTCTAGGGCAATATGTTCAATAATATGTCCCATCCAAGTTCCTTCCTCAACCCGTTGAAAAAACCCTCCTGGAGTACCCACAGAGCAACGATGCTCATACATCGTTGGAAACATCGTCTCCAACCGCTCCTTAAACCCCGGAATTTTATTAGAAGGTAACTCCTCCATTTCTTCCAGATCCAGCACCATTACAATTAGTTTATGTCTCCTAACAGACCAGTAATTGGGGCCTCTCATTGCATTTATTTCACGAATCTTCATGTGGTTTTGGTTTTTTGGTTAGTAATAAGGTAAGAACATAAATATATAATTTTTTCGGAACAAAAAACGTATTTTTGCCTCCTATAAAAAAAGTATATGAGCAAAGGTGTTCTTATTCCGATTGGAGGAAATGAAGACAAGGGAATTGAGGAAAACGAACAGTATACCTTAGAATTCATTAGTGAAGGTATATTGTATCATGTGGTAAAACAGGCAGGAGGAATCGATGCCAATATTCTGGTCATACCAACAGCATCGAGTATACCGGATGAAGTTGGACAGAACTACCTGGAGGCATTCGACAAACTCGGTTGCAAAAATGTACGGGTCATGGATATTAGAAGTCGGGAAGAATCTGAAGAC
This sequence comes from Flavobacteriaceae bacterium, assembly GCA_019634365.1. GTDB lineage: Bacteria > Bacteroidota > Bacteroidia > Flavobacteriales > Flavobacteriaceae > Aureisphaera. The sequence goes on from JAHQVM010000122.1 coordinate 1,194, forward strand.
CCTAAGAATCTTGAATGGGTTCAGAATGCTCAATGCGTGATGTTCTCGGGCGGAAACCAATCCAATATTACGAGGAACATAAAAGGGACCTCCCTGCACAAATTGCTTATCGACAAATACCAAAACGAGTCGTTTGTCATTGCAGGAACCAGTGCCGGAGCCATGTGCATGTCTCAGGAAATGATTCGCGGTGGAAGTGCTCAAGAATCGTTTGTAAAAGGTGCCGTTAGAATGGGAGAGGGAATGGACTTTATTCCCAATCTCATTATCGACTCCCATTTCATAAGACGCGGAAGGTTTGGTAGGTTGGCAGAGGCCATTGCACAATTCCCTCAATTAATCGGTGTAGGGTTGGCCGAAGATACGGGACTTATTGTTAAAGAGAATTCTTTCGAAGTGATCGGATCGGGAATGGTAATTATTATGGATGCTCGCAAGGCAAAGCATAACAACCATGAAATCCTTCAGGAAGGAACACCCATGACACTTACCCACCTCAAAACACATGTTTTAGCCAATGGTGATGTTTTTAACATTAAGGAGCGTAAAATAAAAGTACTTCCTTTGGATGCACCCTTTGTTTAGTCCTTGTAGATAGCAACGATTTCCTCCCCTGTAGATTTTTTGGAGGCACGGTACATACCTTCCGTATTAAAGGGCATTGCAATGTTACCTTGGGCATCAACGGCAATTAATCCGCCATCACCGCCAATTTCAAGTACCCTTTTCTGAATCACCTCTGCAGTAGCCTTTTCCAAAGACCAACCTTTGTATTCCATGAGGCAGGAGACGTCGTAAGCCACCACACCGCGAATAAAAAATTCACCGCTTCCCGTACAACTTACCGCACAGGTTTTATTGTTTGCATAATTTCCGGCTCCGATCATGGGACTATCGCCCACACGGCCCCACTTTTTATTGGTCATTCCACCCGTTGAAGTTGCTGCCGCCACATTCCCATGAACATCCAAGGCCACAGCGCCTACCGTTCCGAACTTGCCTTCTTTCTTCGTACTATGGTCCAATTGAAAATCGTCTGTATCCCGAATTTCCAACCATTGTTGGTGCCTAAATTCGTCATAAAAATAATCGGGGCTTTCCGTATCATAACCCAAATCATCGGCGAATCGCATGGCGCCATCACCGGCCAAGAAGACATGGTAACTTTTTTCCATTACATCACGTGCCAGGGATACAGGATTCTTGATTCCTGAAATTAGGGAAACCGCACCTGCTTCCAGGGTTTTCCCATCCATAATAGCAGCGTCCATTTCGTGGGATCCTTCGGCCGTAAAAACAGATCCTTTGCCTGCATTAAACAATGGAGAATCCTCCAGCACCTTAACCGCAATTTCCACAGCATCTAAAGCAGTACTCCCAGCTTCCAATGCCGAATATCCCGCCGTGAGCGCTTTTGAAAGTGATTCCTTGTACTTTGCTTCGAGTTCAGAGGTCATCTGACCCTTCACCAAGGTTCCCGCTCCACCGTGTATGGCTATTGAAAATGTACCCATTCTATTTAAAATTGATCGGATTGGGAATCCCCAGCCCGCGAAAGCGCAAAATTACCAATTGTATCCCAAAAGAAGGGAATTGTCCAAGGATAAATTTCCCATCCCCGTGGAAGTTTTGTAGATTTAGACGTTATAATAAATGCAACCTATGTCCGACCAAAAAAGACTTTTTCTAGTTGACGCTTATGCCCTTATTTTTCGGGGCTATTACGCCTTCATAAAGAACCCGCGAATCAATTCAAAAGGAACCGATACATCGGCCATTTTAGGGTTTATGAATTCCTTGTTGGACGTTATAAAAAGAGAACGCCCGGATCATTTGGCCGTTTGTTTTGACAAAGGCGGAAGTGTCGCTAGAAACGAACTCTTCCCAGAATACAAAGCCAATAGGGACGAAACCCCTGAGGCCATAAAAATTGCTGTTCCGTACATTGAAAAAATCTTAACGGCCATGAACATTCCGATCATGGTAAAAGAAGGTTTCGAAGCCGACGATGTAATTGGAACCCTTGCCAAAAAAGCCGAAAAACAAGGCTACAAAACATTCATGGTCACCCCAGATAAGGATTTTGCCCAATTGGTTTCAGAAAACATCTTTATGTACCGTCCCGTTTTTGGTGGCGGATATGAAACTTGGGGCATTCCAGAAGTACAGGCCAAATTCGAAGTAGAAGATCCTTTACAAGTGATCGACTTCTTAGGAATGATGGGAGATAGTGCGGATAACATTCCGGGGCTTCCGGGAGTGGGCGAAAAAACTGCCAAAAAGTTCTTGGCTCAGTTTGGATCCATGGAAGGACTTTTGGACAATACAGACCAGTTAAAAGGCAAGATGAAGGAAAAGGTAGAAGCATCCAAAGAATTGGGTATGCTCTCCAAGGAATTGGCGCGTATCATGCTCGATGTTCCTGTTGAATTCGATGAAAAGGATTTTGAAATGTGCGATCCCGATGTTAAAGGAGTTACAGAGGTTTTTGAAGAGCTCGAATTCCGTAGGCTAACAGAAAACTTCCTTAAAACCTTTGCCGCCGGGGCTACTCCCACCGATACAAATACCCAAAAGACTGAAACCAATAAGCCAACTTCCAAGAAATCTACCGCAGGCGCAGGACAGTTTTCTTTATTTGGTGGCGATGGCCAGGCTACCGAAGAAAGCCAAGCTTATAGCTCAAGAAATACCGCAAAGGAAGTCTCGCACTTCTATCAAACCGTACAACCCGGATTGGGCACCGAATTGTTTTTGGCTGACCTTATGAAGCAAACCTCGGTTTGTTTTGATACCGAGACGACGGGTCTTGACCCTATTAAGGCAGAATTGGTTGGCATTGCATTTTCATGGGAAGCAGGCAAAGGATTTTACATTCCAGTTCCTGAAGGTAAAGAGGCCGCGCAAGAGGTCGTTGAAATTCTAAGACCCTTCTTTGAAAATGAATCCATTGAAAAAATTGGCCAGAATTTAAAATACGATATCAAAGTACTATCGAAGTACAATGTCGTAGTGAAAGGCAAACTGTTCGACACCATGTTGGCACATTATCTTATTAATCCAGACATGCGCCACAATATGGATGTGTTGGCCGAAACCTATCTCAATTACGCACCCATTTCAATTACGGAACTCATTGGTAAGAAAGGTAAAAACCAGCTTTCCATGCGCCAAGTTCCTATTGCACAACAAACGGAATATGCGGTGGAAGATGCGGATATTACGCTACAACTCAAAGAACATTTCGAAAAGGAATTGGGAGAAGCCAACACCCAAAAACTATTCGATGAAATTGAAGTACCACTGCTTCGGGTATTGGCCGATATGGAATTGGAAGGGATTAATCTGGATAAGGAATTTTTAGAAAGTCTATCCGATGAATTGGATAGCGATATTAAAAAATTGGAAGCGGCAATTTACGAGTCGGCAGGGGAAGAATTCAATATTGCTTCACCGAGGCAGTTGGGAGAGATACTTTTCGGAAAAATGAAATTAGTCGACAAGCCCAAAAAAACCAAGACAGGACAGTATTCCACCGCAGAAGATGTCCTTTCCTATTTGGCCAAAGACCATAAAATCATTGCCGATGTCCTTTCCTACCGAGGACTTGCCAAACTGAAATCAACCTATGTGGATGCCCTTCCGGGACAGGTTCAGGAAAGTACGCATCGGGTTCATACCGATTTTATGCAAACGGTTGCTGCTACAGGAAGATTAAGTAGCAATAACCCAAACCTTCAAAACATTCCCATTAGAACAGAAAGAGGCCGACAAGTACGAAAGGCATTCGTTCCAAGGGATAAAGATCACATTCTACTCGCGGCAGATTACAGCCAGATAGAGCTTCGTATCATTGCGGCATTGAGTGAAGAAGAGACCATGATCAAAGCCTTCCAAGATGGAGAAGACATTCATGCCTCGACAGCCGCCAAGGTGTTCAATGTGCCCATCGATGAAGTAACCCGAGAGCAACGTGGCAATGCCAAAACGGTCAACTTTGGAATCATTTATGGGGTTTCAGCATTTGGGCTTAGCAACCAAACCGATCTCTCCAGAACCGAGGCCAAGGAATTGATCGAAACCTATTACAAAACCTATCCTAAACTTAGGGATTATATGAGCGAACAGGTGGATTTTGCGCGGGACAATGGCTATGTGCAAACCGTTTTAGGGCGCCGACGTTACCTAAAAGATATCAATTCCCGAAAAGCAGTGGTTCGGGGTGCTGCAGAACGAAATGCGGTGAATGCACCTATCCAAGGAAGTGCTGCCGATATTATCAAAATTGCCATGATCAACATTCATAAAAAATTGGATGAAGGTGGTTTTAAGAGTAAAATGCTCTTGCAGGTACATGACGAATTGGTGTTCGATGCCTATAAGCCGGAATTGGAGTCACTTCAGAAAATGATCAAGGAGGAAATGGAAAATGCTTATAAAATGAATGTTCC
>JAHQVM010000123.1 GCA_019634365.1 Flavobacteriaceae bacterium
CTTCGAGCTCGACGAGGCACTGATCCACGTCCTGGCGACGCGACCGGAAGATCGCACCCGACTGGTTGTCGGCGAGCGAACCACCGGAGAGAGCGCCACACACCGGCGACTCGTAGTTCCAGTAGATCACCATCGCCTGATCGTTCGAGGTATTCATAGGAAAACTTGAATTTGTTGACCTCAAATTCAACCTTAGCGCCATAGTCCCAGAAAGTGGTGCTGGTAAACATTCCATCGGCATTCTGTTGAAACCCATCGTCTATATACTTCCCGATAGCAAGAATATGAAGGTACTTATCCTCAGACATTCCCAAGGCTACATCGGCAGTAAGCCAACTTCCAAATCGGTTGGCAGTGGAAGAATTGATGTCGTTTTCCTTGAAAAGGATACTATACCCAACCGCTCCGTCCAATCTAAAATTGGGCTTGATATTTTTAGGATTATTTACAAAACTTTCCACTAGTGGACAGCGTTCATCTAAATAACGCAACAACATATCCTCAGATGTGATATTCGTTAAGCCCATGTCGGCAAGCATTTTCGGAATATCTATTCCCATCCCTGCATCTTGCCAGCTTAAAAATTCCTTGGCATACTGCAAAAAATCATTCCTTAGTTCCTTGTTAGTGTTATTTCTAATGGCATTACAACTACCAGAGCCAATCTTATTGATATCACCAGAGGTATAATACTCTTCAAATTTAACGTTGAGTGCGTCTTCAATTCCATCTTTGGCGCGCTGAATGGACTCATTAACTTTCTTTACCCTATCCACACTATACAATTTTACAATAGTAGTGCGCGCTCCGAAACCCACCACATTTCTTGAAGCATCCGTTCCCGTAAACTCTTTGTTGATATATCCCAACGAAACGGACCAATCGGTTTTCAATCCAATAAAAGGGTCGATACGATCTTCGCCGTCCTTACCGGATCGAATTCCCCGGTATCTTCGGTATGAACGCTTACCCTCAAAATCGATATACCAATAAGGATTCAATTCTACAGCGATATTGGTGTTTTCAAAACCATTGGATAGATACAATGCGAGACTTTTTATATTATCTGGCGTGTAAATCTGAGTAGGGCTTTCATCCAAAAGTGTGAATGCTGGATTACTCACACTTTCAAAATTGAAATCGTTAATGGATGCATTTTCTTGTGCCCAAAGGGGCCCTATTCCAATAAGGAATATGATAATTAGTGATTTTTTCATGATGCAATAGTTAGGTAAGTGTAACTTCTATTTTCTTGATGACAAAAAAGGTTTCATCGTCATCACTACCTCCATCGTAAGTAGAATCATCGACCCCGAATTCCGATTTATAATCTTTAGAAGTGCCTCCATCGTAATTATAATCTACTGTGGTTTTTTGCATCACCAATTTTTTATTGGGCTTCTGCGTAGCATCCACAATGTAGTTCGATCGCATTTTTACGATGGGACGATCCTCGAGCATTTCCTTGTCTATTTCCGCTTTGTAAATACCATTCGAGATTTCTTCTACAGGAATCTTACGCCAACTCCGTGAGTTGTCATCGTGATAAATGGTGACTTTAATCTCATCTGGGCCATCGAATGCTGCATCGCTGGAGGGTTCAATAATAATAGTTAAAGGATTGGAATCCTTGGGTGTTTGATAGTTTTCCATGGTCAAAAATTGTTTAGTTAGACGTCGCTGGGGAGCACGAATTGTATTGGGGAGGTATTTCGAATTTATTCGATTAGATTCAAATTCTTACAGTAAATTTATAACCTATCAATCAAATAACCATATCCTTAACACGCTATTTTTCAATTATTATGACCTTTTCCCGAAAAACACTCGCATTTTTATGCACGCTCTTTTTATCGACCCTAGTGCTTGCTCAAAAGACCACCCCAAAAGAAGCTTTTCTTGAAAAATGGGAAAACTCCAAGAATTACCTTATCGCTATTGCCGAAGCCATGCCAGAGGAAGCCTATGATTTTAAGCCCTCTGAACGCCAAATGACCTTTCAGGAACAACTCATGCATATCAAGGGAAATATGGATTGGTTGAGTACTACATATTTTACCGATAAAGAGTTTAAAAGAAATGCAACCGATCCGCCAAATACCAAAGCCGATGCCATACAACTGTTGAAAGAAGCCTTTAGCAATACCCTTGCCATTATTGAACGAACAGAAGATACTTCCCTCGAAGAAACCGTCGACTTTTTTGCCGGCCCAAAAAGTAAACTTCAAATTTTGAATCTTCTTCAAGACCATGTAACCCATCACCGTGGTCAACTGATTGTTTACCTAAATTTAAAGGAAATAGAACCACCTCGATATTCGGGTTGGTAATAGGTTCCTACAAAGTAGTATCTTTACCCAAAATTCTACGGAATGACACTTTTAATCGTTTACGCGATACTTTCCATCTTTTTTTCCTTTTTGTGTTCCATCTTGGAGGCTGCACTTCTTAGCTTTACGCCTACATTTATAAAAATGAAGGCAGCCGAAGGAAAGGGCTATGCAAACACCTTGGCAAAACTGAAAAAGGACATCGACAAACCCCTTATTGCCATCCTAACCGTTAAGACCATTGCCCATACCGTTGGTGCTATTTTGGTTGGGGTCGAGGCCGAAAAACTTCCTTATAAGATTGACATTCTTGGGGTGAATATCGTGGGGATTGTTTCGGCCATTATGACCATCCTTATTTTGGTGGTTTCGGAAATCATCCCTAAAACCATCGGTGCCACTTATTGGAAACGGCTGGGTGGATTTACTGCGGTGGCACTCAATTTTATTATCGTTCCATTAAAATATACCGGAATACTTTGGATCCTTACCCTTACTACCAAGTTGATAGGGAAATCTGCTCATGTAAATACCATGAGCCGCGAAGAGTTCATGGCTATAACCGATGCAGCAGAAAAAGAAGGGGTTTTTGAAGAAAATGAAAGCGCCGTGATTAAAAACCTTCTGGTTTTCAAATCTGTCGAGGCCAAAGATGTGATGACACCTTTTCCTGTGGTCATTATGGAAGACGAATCCAAATCACTTCAGGAATTTTACGATGAACATAAGAACCTGCGATTTTCAAGAATTCCGATATATAAAGACAAGTCGCATAACATTACAGGGTTTGTAATGAAGGACGATATCCTAGAGGAGATGGTCGAAGATCATGAAAATAAACCCTTAAGTGAACTCCGCCGCGATATATTCGTGGTCGATGCCCAGAAGCCTATCCCCGAGTTATTCGAAACTTTTATTAAAAAAAGAGGACATATCGCCCTAGTGGTAGACGAATTTGGCAATACCATTGGTATCGTTACTATGGAGGATATTATCGAAACACTGTTGGGCTTGGAAATCATGGACGAAAGTGATGCCATTGAAGATATGCAGGCAGCAGCAAGAAAAAACTGGGCCAGAAGAGCCCAACGCATGGGAATCGATTTAACCGATACAACGCCAAAAGAAACCCCAGATTCTCCTAAGTCTGAATAGTATTCACGTTTCTAAGGATGGTTGTCAAGAATTGAGAAACATCATACGGCTTGAGGATGATATCATTCATCCCTGCTTCCATCACTTCTTTTCTTATTTCGGCAATCTCTACAGCCGTTAATGCAACAATTGGTGTAACCGTATCGAATTTGCGGATGATTTGTGTAGCTTCCACCCCGTTCATATTGGGCATATGAATGTCCATTAAAATTAAGTCGTAGGTATTATTCTCTGCAAGCTGAATCGCTTCCAGTCCGTCATTCGCTAAACTACATTGAAAGTGGCGTGTTTCAAGTATTTTTTGAGTAATCTTTTGATTAATCCTATTATCGTCAACCACCAAGACGTGCATGGAGTCTAAAGCTGACGAGGTTTTTAAAAGCCCTTCTGGCGTAAGCTCGCTCATACCGTGGTCTTCCTCTAACACATATTCTTCGAGGTCTATTTCGAAAGAGAAACTCGCTCCTTTGCCTACTTCACTTATCAATTTAATCTCGCTTCCAAACAATACCAACAGTTTTTTAACGATGGGAAGCCCTAGACCTGTTCCCTGATAATTGTAATTGTTTTGCTCGACTTGAGAAAACTCTTCAAAAATGGTCTCTTGCTTGTCCTTTGGAATTCCAATTCCGTCATCCTTAACCGTAAAGAGTATTTTGTACATTCCTTCTGAAGTGATTTCCAAGAGACGGATGGAGACCCAAATATTACCGTTTTCATTGAATTTTACAGCATTCCCAACCAAGTTCATTAAAATCTGTGACAAACGAACGGAATCTCCCAATACTTGGGAAGGTAAACTTTCGTCGATATGCAAATGAATCTCGTTACTGTTCTGCTCCAGGCTAAATGCAAAAGACTTTGCAATATTCTTCAGCAAAGAACTCAGCATAAAGGGTGTTTTCTCGATCTGAATGCCTTCGGCATCCATTTTATTCAGTGTTAAAACATCATTGATCAAGGCCAAAAGGTAATTCGCCGAAAACTTAAGGGAAGTGAGGTCATCCTTATGGGATGTTAAATTCTTGTCTTCCATCAATATTGAGGATAGACCGATTACACCATACAATGGGGTTCGCAATTCATGACTTACCGTAGAAAAGAATTGGGTCTTTAATTTGGAAAGTTTCTCGGCTTGATTTTTTGCTTCGGTAAGCTGATGGTTCTTTTCACGAAGGCTTGATATGAGTCGCTTACGTGTTTTTAATAAACGATAAAAGGAGATTAAGCCGATAAGCAAAAAGACAGAAGCGGCAATAAAAATAGCAAGGATTAATCGAGATTTTGCCACCAACTGGTCTTTGAATGCCTCTTCTTTCTTAGCGGCTTCCAAATCCTTCTGATACTGTTCCAACTCGAACTTGGCACTGGCCTCATAAATACTCAACTCCTTTCCCAATTCGTATCTTTCTCGATCTATATCCCTTTGTTTTACTAGGCTTGCCGCAGCCAAATCGTGCATCCCCCTGCGCGAATAAACCATGGCCAAAAATTCATGGGATTCGGAGGCCTGCATCAAATAATGCTCTGCTTCTGCGGTAGCCGAAGTCTTCTCTAAAATTTCTGCTGCCACTTCATCATTTTGGGCGTAATAATGATAGCGCCCAAACAAAATGTCAAGATTCAATATTAATAATGGATGCTGCTCTTTAACAGCTATTAGCTCCTTGGCTTTCTCCAAATAAGGAAGTGCTTTTTCATGTTGTTCCACATCGAGATACGTCCATCCTATATTTACGTACTGTACCAAGCTTTCTACCTCATCGAATCCAGCTTTTTCATTTACCGCAATCGCCTTTTCATAATACTCTATACTCTTCTTGTACATAGCATTGTCCTCCGAATACACATTGCTTAAATTATTGTACGCCCAGGAAATAAGACTATCTGTTTTGGTATTTCTAGCTTGTTCTAACGCCTTTTCAAAATAAAACCGCGCCTTGGCTGTATCACGAACCGCATAGTGTACCGAACCGAGCTCGTCATATCCTCGAAACACGTAATAATCTTCCCCAGCTTTTGTAGCTTCCTCTATGAGCAGTGCACTGTTCTCGATGGCCAGTTTGTAGTTGTAGTCATAATAATAATCCTTGATCTTTTCCACCAAAGATTGTAGGCTGTCTTTGGATACAGCTTCTTGAGCATGACCAAAGGTGATGCTTGATAGAATAAAGAATAACAACCAATTATACGAAGAACGCATAAGTTAGATTTTAGGGCTTGGTGCGTAAATCTAAGTATAAACTTGCTGATTACAAAGTAATTACGTCAAATATGAGCGTTTCTATAATAAAAATACGTAAAAACACGTACCTTAGTTAGGTGGAAACAACAGTCATAAATACACCGGTAGGTTCTTTGGAAATAAAAGGGGATTCGGAAGGCATTCAATCCGTTTTATTTAAGGAAAATACAAAGCTTGACAATGAAATTGTTCCTGAAGTATTATTGCCCGCGGTAACCCAATTGAAAGAGTACTTCAACAAGACACGTACCCATTTTGATCTTACCCTGAATCCGGAGGGTACTTCCTTTCAGAAGAAAGTTTGGAATCAACTGCTGGAGATTCCATTTGGCAAGACAACTACCTATCAAAAAATGGCCAATTCCTTAGGCGATCCCAAAGTAATCCGAGCTGCGGCATCTGCCAATGGAAAAAACCCCATTTCCATCATTATCCCTTGTCATCGCGTAATTGGATCCGATGGCTCTTTAACGGGTTATGCCGGTGGATTGCATAGAAAGAAATGGTTGTTGGAGCATGAAAGTCCTGTAAAGCAGGGACAGTTATTTTAAATTAAGACCATGAAACGAATAAAACGATTCTTTAAGTGGCTGTTCATTCTAATTATAGCCCTAGTGCTCTTGGCATATGCAACGGACCACGAGTACATCTTAAAAGGCGTTCGTGTAGTTTATATGACCGGACATACGACAGCTTATATAGATGATCATCCCCATTTCGAGAATATGACGATCGCCACTGGGAATAAACCCCAGGCATGGCCCGAACATAGGGACTACAATACCGTCGAAGCGGGCCAAAAGCTAAAGGATCTGAACAAGGAATTGGGAACCGTTGCCTTTGTTGTTATAAAGAACGATAGCATTTGGTACGAAAAATATGCTGAAGGATATGGAACCGATTCCCAAACCAATTCGTTTTCCATGGCCAAGAGTATTACCTCGGCATTACTTGGAAAGGCGATTCAAGATGGGTACATTTCTTCTTTGGACCAACCCATTGGGGACTTTTTCGAACAGTATAAAGACGATAAGACTACAGTTGGCGATCTCTCCTCTATGGCCTCTGGATTGGATTGGGTAGAACATTATACGAGTCCCTTTAGCGTAACAGCTCGGGCGTACTATGATGATGATCTGGCCAGTACCATTTTGGGACAAAAAGTGGTAGAAGAACCCGGGAAGGAATTCAAATACTTAAGTGGAAATACACAACTCTTAGGAATGGTCATAGAAAAAGCCACAGGCAAAAAAATGGCCGATTACCTAACCGAGAGTTTCTGGAAACCCATGGGTTTTGAAAAGGAAGCGCTTTGGCAAGTGGATGACAATGAACATCGCCTGGCCAAGACCTTTTGCTGCATCGCGAGCAATGCCCGCGATTTTGCCCGATTTGGAAAGCTATACAAGAATCATGGAAAGTGGAATGGCCAGCAACTGCTCGACTCTACTTTCGTGACAACATCCATTCATAAACGCTTCGAAAATGACCCAGAATACGGCTATGGTTTCTGGTTAAGTGATCATCTCGACAAACACATTTTTGTAATGCGGGGCATTCTCGGCCAATATGTAATCACCATTCCGGAAGATGATGTGATCATCGTTCGATTGGGGCACGCTAGAGGTGATTGGGATGATCGAGGCTTTAGCAGTGACTTTTATACATTCGTTGAAGAAGCATATGCCATGTTGGAAGGGCATTGATAATTTTTGTAGTTTTATTCCACTCCCTTTTTATTAAATCATTAAACATATGGTGCAACGCATTCATCTGGAACATATCCTGTTTCTGGATATTGAAACAGTCCCACAACACATTGGTTACGAAGACTTGGATGAAACGACCCGGGAACTTTGGGAGAAAAAAACCGAATATCAAAGAAAAGACGCATTAACAGGGGAAGAATTTTATGATCGTGCCGGCATCTGGGCCGAATTTGGTAAAATTATCTGCATTAGTTGCGGGTATTTCAAAATGAAGGGTGACATCCGCAATTTTAGGGTCACCAGTTTTCACGGAGAGGAAAACAAGATTCTTATGGATTTCAAGGCCTTGCTGGAAACACACTTTAACAAACCTCAACATTTGCTTTGTGCCCACAATGGCAAGGAATTCGACTTTCCCTATATCGCCAGGCGAATGATCATTCATGGCATTAACCTTCCATACAAACTCAATTTATTCGGAAAAAAACCATGGGAAGTACCCCACTTGGACACTATGGAGTTATGGAAGTTTGGAGACTACAAACACTTTACCTCCTTAAAATTAATGGCACACGTTCTTGGAATTCCATCACCCAAGGAAGATATCGATGGTAGTCAGGTAAGAAATGTTTATTACGAAGAAAATGATGTGGATCGCATCATTCAGTACTGTGAAAGAGACACCGTTGCCGTGGCCCAAATACTTTTGCGGCTGCGTAACGAGCCCCTTTTGGAAGACAGTGAAATTCTATCTGTTTAAAATTTGGCCATAAAAAACCCCCGCTCCATAATTTTGAAGCGGGGGTGTGATGGTTCTAAAATTTATCTATTACTCTTTAATAAACCGTTTCACGTAGGTCTCCCCTTCATGCTCTACTACAATGAAGTAGATTCCAGAGTTCAAGCTTCCCACATGGATCGAAGAATCCGATAAAGTGTCGCTCATTAAGGTTTGTCCCAAAGTGTTGTTAATGCTATAAGTAGCATTGGTTGCTCCTATCAATTCGATAGAAAGCTCGCTACCTTTCACTGGGTTTGGATATACCACCAATTCGGCAATACCTATGGTAGAATCTCCTGTTCTAGCACCACTGGTTCCAGTAACATCAATATTGTCGATAGCGATGTCTGCCTGCCAAGTACTTCCTGTTACACGGTTGAAACGTAGCATAACACCACCTCCCACATAACTTGTAAGATCGATGCTCGCAGATTGCCAGCTATTTCCTTTGTTTCCGGACTCATTCCAGATACTGGTCCAGGAACCTCCATCATCGGTACTGATTTCCAAGTCGATGGTTCCCATATTCGAAGAACCATACATGTGGTAGTCGAAGTCGAAAGAAGCTGAAGACATTCCTGTTAAATCCAAACAAGGTGAATTAATGATCGCTTGTTTGTTAGGATATCCTGTTCCGTTCCCAGAAGCTTCCACATAGATATACCATGATGAACCAGAACCTGAAGAAGGTCCAGTTCCACTAGATGGTGTACCATTGCTATCGCGTGTCCAGTTAAGGTCATCTCCCGAATCTTGAGTCCAAATTCCAATAGAAGATTCAAATCCTTCAATGTAAGGAAGGTCCTCTCCTCCCGTACAACCTGATGGACATGGGGCACAGCTACTTCCACCACAGTCAACACCTGTTTCATCACCGTTCTGAATTCCATCCGTACAGGTTGGTGCAGGAACAAAGGTGATCACAGTTAGATCGTCTATGGCCATATCTCCTTGCCAAGTCGTTCCGGTAACACCATTAAATCGTAGCTTTAAAATGCTTCCATTGTAGGCAGAAAGATCAACATTGGCAGTTAACCAAGCGTTTCCTTGATTTCCAGATCTACTCCAAATAGTCGTCCAGTTGATATCGTCGATACTAGCTTCCAATTCCAAACTTCCCATGGCAGAAGATCCGTACATGTGATATTGGAATGAAATGCTAGGCTCAGTAGCACTGCTTAAATCTAAACAAGGTGCATTTAGAATCGCTCTTTTGTTTGAGTAATTTGGAGAAGAAGATTCCATGTAGATGTAGTAGCTACCATCATCTGCTCCAGAAGGTCCCGTATTGCTTGAAGGCGTATTTCCTGAACGCAAGCTCCAGTTAAAGTCGTCTCCTGAATCCTGAGACCAAGCCCCAAAGGTGTTTTCGAAACTTTCGTTATATGGGAAACTAGTAATGGTTTCGCTACAAGCAATTTGACAAGGAGCACAGTCAGGTCCTCCACAGTCTACACCTGTCTCGTTTCCGTTTTGGATCCCATCGGTACAAGTTGGTTCTGGACAAGGAGCACAATCAGGTCCTCCACAGTCTACACCTGTCTCGTTTCCGTTTTGAACACCGTCGGTACAAGTTGGCGTCGGTGGTGGTCCACATTTGTCGGAAGCCCCTAAAGCTGCTCTTACACCACCAGGAAGTAAGGTAACACGCATACGGTCTACCTGTCCTTGGGAGAATAGGTTCATACAAGAATCATCACTGTAATCCATGTAGTTCTGAACCATATCGGTACTGCTACACGATACGTGGGATGGGTTACATCCGTAGTTCGGTCCGTCCGAAGTTGGCGTATCGCTCACGAAATCGTCAACAGAACATCCACCATCTCCCCAGATATGTCTTAAGTTTAGGAAGTGACCCACCTCATGAGTAGTTGTTCTTCCTAAATCGAATGGAGGGCTTACCTGTCCAATTCTTCCGAAGTAATTATACCCCATTACGACTCCATCGGTAGCGGCTGGTCCACCTGGGAACTGTGCAAATCCTAGAAGTGCTTGTCCATTGTCCCTAAGCAATCTCGGAACGGTCCACATGTTAAGGTATTGACTGGTGTCCCATGGATCGATTCCTCCTTGGGCAGTCTTTTTCATGTTATTGGTAGACTGATACCAATCTTGCTGCGTAGTTGACTTTCTGGTAATACCATTGGTGGCATTTCCATTAGGGTCTACAGAAGCCAAACAAAACTCAATTTGAGAATCGGCAGCTTGTGACCAAGTGTTGTCGGCATCGCTATTGGTTCTTCTGAAGTCTTCGTTCAATACATCAATCTGTGACTGAATTTGAGCGTCACTAATGTTAGTGGTTGCATTGTTGTACAGAATGTGTACTACAACAGGAATCGTGATAATATCACCATTGATAATCCTGTCATCGTCAAGTTCTTTGATTTTTTCTTGCGTATAGTTTTCAATTTCTTGCATACGCAATTCGAGTTGAGGGTCTTCCTGAAGTCGTCTATCTAAGTCATCCATAGCAGCACAATTACGCTCTTGCGCAATCGAAGCCATGGAAACCATTAAAAATCCGATTAAAAGGAAAAGAGTAGTTTTTTTCATTTAGCGGGGTTTTTAGTTATTAAGTGATTTGGTTTTAATGAATTGACAGCGAAGTAAATATATTCCTACATAGACGCAAACATTTTTCGACAAAATGCACACTATTCCCGTTTAAATGGAAAATTCCTACAAATTGTATGGTTATTCCGTAAAATAAAAGCCCATTTCCTTTCGGAAATGGGCTTTCTACTAATTGAATCTAATTAATTACTCCACAATGAAGCTTTCAACAAGTTCTTGTCCATTCACAGTAACCTGAAGCATATACATACCACTTTGCAATTGCGATACGTCTATGGTTTCTTCGAAGGCACCCTTCGCTACCATTTGACCTACCACATTATAAATGGCATACTCGGTTGCCTTATCACTGGCAACTCTTACATTCAATACGCCGCGATTAACCGGGTTCGGATATAATGTAAATTCTATGTCTGCACTCTCTGTGCTTTCATTTCCTGTAAAGCCTCCAAAAGATGAAGGAATCACTACGATGTAGTCCTCTACTTCTCCATAAGTGAAACTCTCACAGGCCGTCGGTATACCGTTGTACTTCATGGATACTCGCATACGGGTTGGTCCAGCCGAGGCTCCGGCAGGTACGCTAAAGCTTCCCGTTATCGGTGTAGCTGTAGTTGCTGCTCTAGAGTAAGCTAATTCTCCTGCATCGGCAAAATCACCATCACGGTTCCAATCAACAAACACTGCATATCCTTCAGCATAAATGGTTCCCGTCCATAATGGCGTAATGGTAATGCTGTTGCTTGCAGATAGATTGGTCGATAAACTAGTAAAGTCTCCGTAACCTCCAGCAGAGGCTCCCGTGCTATTGTCTATACTACCAATTTGTACGCGTTGGATGTACTCATCATTGGTGTTATTACCATTAGACGCACAATAGCCTGTTGGAGGAGTTCCTCCACCGCCGCCACCAGCGGAAATAGCTATATTGTCTATGGCAACATCTGCTTGCCAAGTACCTCCCGTAATACGGTTCAAACGCAGTTCAACAGTACCTCCAGCATACGCATTCAAACTAACGCTTTGTGCATTCCACTGGTTTCCTTGATTTCCTGTCTGGCTCCATAAACTAGTCCAAGTAGTACCATCGGTACTGGCTTCCAATGCGATACTTCCCATATCATTGGATCCAAACATATGATAATCGAACGTGAAGTTGGCTTCCGTTTCACCAGTCAAGTCAATACACGGAGAGTTTAGGATGGCCTGTTTATTAGGATATCCTGTTCCATTTCCAGAAGCTTCTACATAAATGTACCAAGTACTTCCAGAACCACTGGATGGCCCAGTATTGTTAGATGGAGTTCCTCCGCTATCACGCGTCCAGTTAAGATCGTCACCTGTTGCTTGGGTCCAAGCACCTATAGAAGTTTCGAAACCTTCGCTATAACCAACAGATACACCTCCGGTACATCCTCCACCACCACCTCCGGTAGTCGTTGCATTGGCAGTATTACTCAATGGTGAGTTGTTTCCTGCCGCATCGAAAGCGCGAACATTGAAACTATAGCTTGTTCCGGCGGTTAATCCAGTAACATTCGCTGTAGTCGCGGTAACAGTTCCTAAACTAGTACCTCCTTCGAAGACCTCATAACCAGTTACCCCTACATTGTCTGTAGAAGCATTCCAAGTGAGTGTCAATGACGTGTCCGCTATATTAGAAGCAGCCAATCCAGTGGGTGCAGAAGGTGCCTCGGTATCGGGGGTGCTTCCACCTACCATTTCGAAGGCATCTAAAGCGATATCCGCTTGCCACGTACTTCCCGTTACACGGTTGAAACGCATACGGAAGTTACTCTCACCTGCGTAGGAATTCAGGTTGATACTTTCAGAATTCCACTGATTCCCTTGATTACCCGTTCGGTTCCAGATACTCGTCCACGTCGTTCCGTCATCGGTACTTACTTCTAAATCGATACTTCCCATGTCGGTGGCTCCAAACATATGGTAGCTGAAGTCGAAAGATGCACCCGACTCCCCGCTAAGATCATAACAAGGTGAATTAAGGATCGCTCTTTTGTTAGGGTATCCCGTACCATTACCCGATGCCTCTACATAGATATAGAAGGTTCCATCGGCTGCATTGGATGGTCCTGTATTATTAGATGGAGTACCTGCACTATCACGCGTCCAATCCAAATCGTCCTGTGGTGATTGTGTCCAGTTTCCTAAGTTGCTTTCGAAACTTTCGGCATCTGGATACGAAGCTACGGTTCCAGAACAAGCGTCGGGGGTTCCCCCTCCACCACCACATCCACTAGTGAATGAAGTTGCTTGGTCATTATTTCCGTTGGATCCTCCATTAGTATTCTCATTGGCATCTACCCCAACTCCACGAGCTGCGAAAGCGTCCCAAATGATACAGTTGTATTGTCCACCATACAGATCTTGGTCTGCTTGCAATATGGCGTCACGCCCAGAAACAAATCCAGGGTTGTTGGCGGTATTCTTTAATCCTTCGATCACTAACGCCATTGCGATATTGTTTCCTCCGGTTCCGTTATAGAAATCGGAATCGAATCCTTCTTGTGCCACCAATGCCCAAGTCATATCCCAAAGAATGGTTGCAAAGGCATATCCTACACCATGGGGAACAGATAAACCACTAATGTCACCATAGGTAGTACCATTAATGGATGTATTGGTTGAGTAAGGAGTTGGACGGATTCCTCCACCGCTTGTGGTTTGTCCTAAAGCAAAGTTTCCAATACCACGTGCGTCTCCTCCAGTGTCTGAAGGGATCATGGTTA
>JAHQVM010000124.1 GCA_019634365.1 Flavobacteriaceae bacterium
ATTCTGAAATTCTGCGGTGAAATCTCAAAAATCTCTGCACCCAAGTTATGGTCTATACCAAAACTGTCACCCAAAATATAAATGAGTCTTTGCTCTTCATTCAGACACATTAGCATTCCCGACATACAACTTATCTGCATTTCTTTGGACAATTCTGAATACTCGATTTTTTCTTCTTTGGTAAGTTCTGGATTTGGGATACTGTCCAAGGTATCGCCATAATGCTCAAAGGAAACAAATTGAGGATTTTTTGATTTGCGTTTTGTCTGTAAAAACTCATTGATAACAATTCTATACAACCACGTTTGAAAGACACTTTTGAAGGAAAATTGGGATAGGTTCGTAATCACTTTAATAAGGACTTCTTGTGTTAAATCTTTTGCGTCAGTTGGGTCGTGGGTCATTTTCCACGCCACGTTATAGATGAAAGGCTGGTGTTTTCGTATCAGTTCGTCCAATGCGATTCGGTTTCCGTTTAGCGATTTCGTTACTAATGTTCTGTCGGAATCTTTACTGTCTATTTTTTTGAGTGGATTGAGCATCTTTATTTATTGTTTTTCTTTTTAGATGCAAATTTTTAATTGGTGTTACAAAGTTTTTATCAGCTTGTGCCTAACGTTCACGGCTATGATTTCGGCGTGTTGGAAATCGGGAGATTTGCAATCGTAGAAATCAGCCTGATTAAAGTTAGTATTTCTTTTTCTTTGTTCATTCGGCACGCTGAATTATAGCCATTGTTGTAGCCAGTTTTTATTCATTTAATATTTCTAAAAATTGCTCTTTTGTCAAAATCATAAAATTGGTAGTGTCATAAGTATTTTTCTCAACCCTTTTTAAAAATGCCAAGTAATTCAAAATCCTTAAAAAAGTTCGTTTTACAGAATCGTTGAACGCAATACCTATTCCAATCCTCCCCAAAGAAGCTGCGTTAATCATACTTCCCATAATATGTTTTTTCGTACTTGTATTTTCAATTTCAATTGCTAAAAAACATCTTGCATTTTGATTTTTTCTTGTCAAAAAGTCAAATTCTGGAATATTAAGTTCGTTCATCCATTCAAGACCAATATTTTCAATGTGCAAATCGTAAACCCTTTTCAAGAATCGGTCAATATTTTCACGCCTTAAAATTCTATTATATTCAGCTGTTTGATTTCCATTTGGTGTTACACTAAATGGTCCGACTGCAATATCTACTCTT
Organism: Flavobacteriaceae bacterium; assembly: GCA_019634365.1. Classification (GTDB taxonomy): domain Bacteria; phylum Bacteroidota; class Bacteroidia; order Flavobacteriales; family Flavobacteriaceae; genus Aureisphaera. Next base: position 1,202 of record JAHQVM010000124.1, read on the forward strand.
GGGGAATATTGATAATTAATTCCTCTAAAAGCACTCCATTCGTCAACGACTTCCAAGTCAATTAACTTGTCAACTAGTAAAGGTGTGGTAAGGTTTTGATATTCTCTTGCGGTCATTTTTCAAATTGGCTACAACGGCCTCACGGCTATGGCGGGTAGCGTTGCAAGCTTTGCTTGCATTAGCTATGGCAGCCATTAGACGCTAATTCGCTATAGCCTTTGTTAGGGAATGTACCGAAATAGCGGTGGTGAGAGCCTATTATTGGGTACTAAATATACCATTATTTTAAGCGAATTTGCAGTCGTACTGTGAGGCCGTTAGGAAAAATAGTTCAAGGGGGAAGATCACGCAGTGATCTGGCTTGAACGACCGCAGGTATTTTTCCTAACTATTGGATAAAAGGAAAACTCCTTATATCCATTTATAATTAGAATAAAATTAATACTTTTTTATTGGTAATCCATATATTCGTTTTATTATGTCTGTTCCTGATTTTGTGAAAATAATGGTAGTTAAGCGGTATAGTAAAAATACCATAGATAATTATTCGTCCATTGTAAAGATGACCGAACAATTTTTCAAGAAACCCTTGAACAAAATCGATGAAACAGAATTACACAAGTACATTTATCATATGGTACATACCAAAAAAGCATCCTACTCGTACCAAAAGCAAATTGCCATGGCACTTAAGCTTTATTACAAAGAGATGTTTGACCGCAACATTAATTTGGAATTCTTGTTTCCAAAGAGAAAACCGAATAAACTTCCCATAATAATTTCAAAAGGAGATGCTCAAAGAATTATCGGAAAGACTAAAAATATAAAGCACAAAAGTATGATTGCACTAACTTATAGTGCGGGCCTTAGGGTAGGTGAATTGATTGATATGAAGATTGTTGATATAGATTCATCCCGAATGGTTATACATTTAAAATCTGGTAAGGGCAAAAAGGATAGAATCGTTCCGTTATCTGAAAAAGCCCTTCATATCCTGCGTGCTTATTACAAAGAGTTTTCACCAAAGCAATATCTATTCGAAGGTCAAAAGGGTGGTAAATATTCGGCCTCTAGCTTTAATAAGCTCTTAAAAGCGGCAGCTAAAAGGGCAAATATTAATAAACAAATTACGGCTCATACCTTACGACACAGTTTTGCAACACACCTTTTGGAAAGAGGTACCGACATTCGTGTTATCCAGAAACTTCTGGGTCATAATTCCATTAAAACTACGATGGTATATACTCAGGTAACAGAGCCCATGTTGCAAAATGTTTTGAGCCCATTTGATGATTAATTCAATCGGTGAGTGGTGGCTTTTTTGAAAACCAACCACCCCCACATTAGTTTTCAACAGCCCTACAGCGAATGCTGTTTCAACTTCTCCCTTAACGTAACACACTCCACCGCTTCCTTTACATCATGCACTCGTAAAATAGAAGCGCCTTTTTCCAAGGCAATACTATGCAGTGCTGTGGTGCCGTTAAGGGCTTCACCGGCAGTGCCGTCTAGGGTCTTGTAAATCATGGATTTTCGGGAGATGCCCACCAGCATGGGAGCTTCCAAGGTTCGGAATAGCTCTAAATGATCGAACAACTCAAAATTTTGATTGAGTGTTTTCGAAAAACCGAATCCAGGGTCGACAATAATGTCATTTGTCCCAGCCTGCCGTGCTGCTGCCAACCGTTCCGAAAAATAATAGAGCACCTCGGTCGTGATATTGTCGTAGTGGGTATCTTCCATCATGGTATGCGGATTCCCCCTCATGTGCATTATGATATAGGGCACTTGATGCTTGGCGACCATCGGCAACATATTTGGGTCTAGAAGGCCACCGGAAATATCATTCACCATGGTGGCTCCAGCTTTAAGGGCCGCTTCCGCTACTGTACTCCGAAACGTATCAACAGATACTAAGGCGTCTGGAAATTCCTGCATGATGGCATCAATGGCTGGGAGCACACGGTTAAGTTCTTCTTCTACACTCACCTCTAGTGCGCCAGGACGTGTACTATACCCACCCACATCCAAAAAGGTGGCGCCTTCTTTTAAGTAGGTCGATGCTTTTAAGAGAATATCAGCGGTTTGGGTAGCGCGACTCCCTTCAAAAAATGAGTCTTTGGTAACATTTATAATCCCCATTACCGTAGGAGTGGAGAGGTCCAGAAGAGTGCCTTTGCAATTGAGGGTGTACAATTTTTTAAATTGATTTATTTAAGCGAAATTTACACAAATTCTTACACATATTTATGTCAGACACCTCCCTTCAGTACGACAGTGTGATTGCTACCTGCAGATCCCTGTTTATCAATAAAATGAAAGATTACGGAAGCGCATGGCGTATTCTTAGGTTACCATCCCTAACCGATCAGATTTTTATTAAGGCCCAACGCATTCGTAGCCTTCAGCAAAATGAGGTGCGCAAGGTAGACGAAGGGGAGCGGAGTGAGTTCATAGGTATCATCAACTATTCCATTATGGCATTGATCCAGTTAGAATTGGGCGTGGTAGAACAACCCGACTTACCGCTGGACAAGGCAACCGAATGGTACGACAAACAAGTCGCCCTGACCAAAAAATTGATGATGGACAAAAACCACGACTACGGTGAAGCTTGGCGGGATATGCGAGTAAGCAGTTTAACAGATCTTATCCTTCAGAAACTATTGCGCGTTAAACAGATTGAAGATAACCAGGGAAAAACACTGGTGAGCGAAGGCATCGACGCCAACTATCAGGATATGATTAATTACAGTGTATTTGCCATGATTCATTTAAGTGAATCCTAAGGCCAAACCTAAAACAAACGATCGAATATGAAAATACTAGTTGGGATTACCCGAATATTTGTTGGGATACTTTTTATTATTAGTGGACTCATTAAACTGAATGATCCCGTTGGTTTCTCATTCAAGCTACAGGATTATTTTGCACCAGAAGTTCTCAATTTGGAGTTTTTGGTTCCCTATTCCCTGGCCATTGCCATTTTTGTGGTGGTGTTCGAAGTGCTTTTGGGCGTCATGATCATCGTGGGCTATGCAAAGAAGTTTACGCTCATCAGTTTATTGGGAATGATCGTGTTCTTTACCTTCCTAACGTTCTATTCTGCCTATTTTAATAAAGTAACGGACTGTGGTTGTTTTGGTGATGCTTTAAAATTAACACCTTGGGAATCGTTCTGGAAGGACGTGGTATTGTTGGTGCTCATCTTAATACTTTGGTTCGGTAGAAAACACATTCAGCCCTTCTTTGCCAAGACCACACGAAGTCTCATCGTTTTCGTTTCCTTGGTACTTTGTATGTGGTTGGGATATCATGTCCTGATGCATTTACCGGTAAAGGATTTTAGGGCCTACAAGATTGGGGCCAATATCGAAGAGGGAATGAATGTTCCTGAAGATGCCCCACCACCGATCATTGAGTATCTCTGGGAATATGAAATAAATGGTGAAAAAGAAGTGATTGCCAACACTACAGGGCGTGATCCCAAACCTGAAGGTGGAACACGAATTGGCGTTGAAACCCGTTTTATCCGAGAGCCTTATGAGCCGCCTATCCACGATTTCTCCATGGAGCGCGATGGGGAAGACTTTACCTTCGAGTTTTTGGGGGAAGAACATCTCTTGGTGGTGATTGCCTACAATTTGGACAATACAGAGCATGAAGGTTTTGGTAACATCAAAACCGTTACCGATGATGCCTTGAGGAAAGGCTATAAGGTGATAGGGCTGTCAGCCTCTAGTACGCCAGAAACAGAAGCTCTTGCCAAACTGCACAAACTGAACTTCAAATTTTACTTCTGCGATATGACAACGCTCAAAACCATTGTACGAAGTAATCCAGGAATTCTGGAATTGCAAAGCGGAACCATTATGCAAAAACTGCATTGGAACGATGCGTTGGATTTGCAGTTGAGCGAACAAGAAGGAGCCATGCCCAACCTTGATTTTGACTTGAAACATTCGTTGGATAGTATCTATGTATTGGATCAGCGATACAGATCTTTGTTGTATACCGATTCTATGGAAGAACGTGCAAAGATGGCCAAAGAAGCTGGTTTCGAAGAAGAGGATTATAACACTATGGCGCTATGGCATAAGCAAGAAACCATCGATTCTACGAATATCGCCTTTGTATCAAAGTTGTTTGATGAAAAGGGCTATCCCGGGAAATCGGTCGTAGGTGAAGAAACAGAAAAAGTAGCTTGGTATGTCCTTCAGCACAGTAATCAAATTCCGAAATATATCGACCTCATTAAAAAGGCCGGAGAAGAAGGAGAGTTGTCTGCCCGATTGGTGGCCATGATGGAGGATCGATACCTCATGGGCAAGGGCGAACCGCAAATTTATGGAACGCAAGGACAGACCATTGATGGTAAAAGTTACATATGGCCCATTGCCGACCCCGAGAATGTAAATGCCAGAAGGGCATCGGTAGGAATTACCGAATCTGTAGAGGATTATGCCAAACGTCTGTTTGGACCGGATTTTGAATATCAGGAACTTACCCTTGACGACATAAAGAATTAGGATGGTAGGTTACATACTTCAAAAATTGGGTTATGCTTTACTCACCTTATTTGGAGTTGTAACGGTCATTTTTTTCCTATTTACCATTTTACCGGGCGATCCTGCAAGAATGATGTTGGGCCAAAATGAAAATGAAAAGCAATTGGCCATCGTTAAAAAGAAGTATGGGTTCGATCAGCCCATATACAAACAATACCTGTATTACCTTAACGATCTGTCTCCTTTGTCTTTTCACAGCAAGACCGAAGGGGATTACACCTTTCTGAGAAAGGGGAAGTATGAAGCCTCTTCGCTTTTTGCCTTAGGCAATACCCAAGTGGTTTTTAAATGGCCCTACCTGCGTGAGTCCTTTCAGAAGAATGGGAAAAAAGTGACGAGTGTTATTCAGGAAACATTACCCAATACCTTTATCCTTGCCGTATCTGCCATTTCCATTGCCATTATTTTGGGTATTGGGTTGGGGATTATTTCTGTGGTCTTTAAAGACGGTTGGGTAGATAAAGCCATTCAATTGGTCAGTACCTTGGGAATGAGTGTCCCTTCCTTTTTTAGTGCCATTGTATTTGCATGGCTTTTTGGGTACGTTTTGCATGAATACACCCACCTCAATATGACCGGGAGTTGGTATGAAGTAGACGATTTTGGTGAAGGGAGCAATATTCAATGGAAGAACCTGCTGCTACCAGCAGTCGTGTTGGGAATTCGACCGTTGGCTGTGGTGAGTCAGTTGATGCGCAACTCTCTCATTGAGGTATTGGCACAGGATTACATTCGCACCGCAAAGGCCAAGGGATTGTCGTTTGTTACCATCATCAGGAAGCATGCATTAAAAAATGCCCTCAATCCTGTAGTCACCGCAGTGTCGGGTTGGTTCGCCTCTATGTTGGCGGGAGCCGTGTTCGTGGAATACATATTTGGTTGGAATGGATTGGGGAAGGAGATAGTAGATGCATTAAATACCTTGGATTTACCCGTAATCATGGGAGCAGTGCTTATCATTGCCATGCTCTTTATAATTATTAATATCGTGGTCGACGTTCTATATGGTTGGTTGGATCCGAAAGTGAAAACATAATGATTGATTAAAATATTCGAATTATGAGAAAAAATATAGTAGCTGGAAATTGGAAAATGAATTGTGATTTGTCTGAAACGGATTATCTGATTTCCCGATTGATGGAACAGAAATTGGATCCCAGTGTTCAGGTAATTGTTACGCCTCCTTTTACCAACCTTCACCATACCTATCATTTGCTGAAATCCATGCCCATAGGTGTGGCTGCTCAAAATATGCATCAGGAAGAAGGTGGAGCGTATACCGGAGAAGTATCTGCCAAAATGCTGAAAAGTATTGGAGTGGAGACCGTTATCTTAGGCCATAGTGAGCGCAGGGCGTATTTTGGAGAGGACAATGCGTTGTTGGCTAAAAAAGTGACCACAGCTTTGACTGAAGGAATGACCGTGATTTTCTGTTTTGGTGAAGAGTTGCAGGAACGAAAGGAGGGAAGGCATTTCGACGTGGTGAAACAACAACTAAAGGAAGGCTTGTTTCATATTGCTGAAGGGGACTGGAGCCGATTGGTATTGGCGTATGAGCCTGTTTGGGCTATTGGAACTGGGGAAACTGCCTCTCCGGATCAAGCTCAGGAAATGCATCATTTTATTCGCGAAACCATTGCGGAAGCCTACAATGCCGACATATCGGAAAATGTATCCATTTTGTACGGCGGAAGTGTAAAACCCAATAACGCAGCCGAGATTTTTGGGAAACCAGATGTAGACGGAGGCCTTATTGGTGGCGCATCGTTAAAGGCAGATGATTTTGCCGCTATTGTAAACGCTTTCCATTAATCCCAAGATCTGTGGCGGTATATATTGAATACAACTTTAAGGTAGCACCCGTGCAACCCGGGGTGGAAATTCTTATTGCTGAATTGGGTTATGCAGGCTTTGAGAGTTTTGTGGAAAATGATACGGGTGTAAAGGCCTATATTCAGAAAGGGGAATGGCATCCGGAGATTTTAACAGATATCCATCTCTTAAGTTCCCCTGAATTTGAAATTTCTTATCAGCAAACAGAAATTGAACAGGAAAACTGGAATGCACAATGGGAAAGCAACTTCAATCCAATTGTGGTAAGTGAAACCTGTGCGGTTCGAGCTCCATTTCATGAGCCGTTCAATGTTCCTTATGAAATTATTATCGAGCCAAAAATGTCTTTTGGTACCGGGCATCATGAGACCACTCATATGATACTCGAGTTTATTCTGGAGAACGACTTTGAAGGCGCCAAAGTTCTCGATATGGGTTGTGGTACTGCCGTGCTGGCCATTCTAGCCGAAAAGCGTGGGGCTTCTCAATTGGATGCTATCGATATCGACGAATGGTGTGTGGAAAACAGTTTGGAAAACTGTGAACGCAATGATTGCAAAGCCATTCAAGTTCATCTTGGCGATGCTTCCAAAATCCCTGTTGAACCAATATATGATAGTATCATTGCCAATATTAATAGAAATATCCTACTTCAGGATATGGCTGTATACCATCGTGCACTTAAAGCTCAGGGAACGTTGTTTCTAAGCGGCTTCTATGAGGAAGATCTTCCACTCATTAAGGCGTGTTGTGAAGACCTTGGGATACGCTATTTGGAGCATAAGGAAAAAAACCAATGGATCGCCACTAAGTTTATAAAGGAGTGATATTTTTTATAACAATTTGATACTATGGTTTTTGTGGGAAAATTTTTAATTTAGGGGCATCATGGGAACACAGGAAAAATATCAAGAAGATCTTGCCGTCCTTGAGCAAGAAGATCAGGAAAATCAAATTGTATTGTATAATGACGATGTAAATACCTTTGATCACGTTATCAATATGCTCATGTACGCCTGCGACCATACGCCCGAGCAAGCGGAGCAGTGTTCCTTGATCGTTCATTATAACGGAAAATGTACCGTAAAATCGGGGTCCTATGACGATCTAAAACCAAGGTGCAGCAAATTGCTTGAAGCTGGGCTTTCGGCCGAAATTATTTAAAATTACGGTTTTACCCTACCAAATTTATGGGTTAGTGATTATTCAGTGATATGCTTATTTTGTTGAGATTTATTCAATAAAATAATGCGTAACTTGTATTTTCTTTAAATTTTTGTTAAATTTGAGGACAAACCTAAATTAGTAATAATCACTAAAACCATCAACAATGAAAAAATTCAAGTATGGAATTTTAGGGGCATTATGCCTCAGTTTTGTTATGATTTCCTGTTCCAAGGATGAGGAAGTCAATGCCGAGGAAGGATCGGCAAACATTACCAAGGAAATCCCGCAAGAAGTTATTGACGCTGCGGGCACTTTAGAGTTGAATACCAACTTCATTAAGTACGACACTTTTTACTTCCCCGATGGAACCAGCGAAGAACGATTGTTCTTTGAAGAGGACATCGTATTAAGTGAGGACGAACTGTTTACCCTGGCAGAAGCAGCTGAACGAAATGAAGGCAATGGAAGCCGTCAATACCGAACCTTTAATTTGGTAAGCCAAGGAAGAAATATTTCCATTATTGGTTATACCGGAGGAGGAGGTTTCGGATTGTCGAGTAAGGAGCGAACGGCGCTGCAGTGGGCGGTGAATAATTACAACCGTTTGAGTGGTGTATCCATTAGCTTTACCCTTACGTTTGGAACGGATTGGCAAACCAAGGATATGGTAGTATACCGTAACCCTAACCAATCGGGATCTGGAGGAAGTGCTGGATTCCCTAGTAATGGATTGCCGTATCAGTTCGTTCAGATTTTTGGACTGTCTGGGTACAGTACCAATGTAAATGAACATGTAATTACACATGAAATAGGACACTCCGTCGGATTCCGTCACACAGACTGGTTCAGCCGTCAAAGCTGCGGTCAGAATGTGAATGAAGGATCGGGTGGTGTTGGAGCAGTACACGTTAGCGGAACCCCAACTGGATATGATTCTACCTCCGTTATGTTGGCATGCTTCAGCAGCAGTGAAGATGGAGAATTTAACGGTAATGATATTACCGCTTTGCGCAATATGTACTAACAAACCTAGTCTTAGTATTGCAACGGGAAACCGCTATCGAAAGATGGCGGTTTTTTCATTTTATTTTTGACGGAATAAATAAAAATGTTTTATATTTGCAGCCCTTTTAAAGGCCTCGTGCCCGCCCGTACCGAGCGGTACGTTCGGGCGGGGCGCATAGGACTTGATTAAATGTTTTATGTTTACGTTCTTTATAGTTCAGGTTTTGACAGGTTCTATGTTGGTTTTACTAACAATTTGGACAAGCGATTATCTGAACACAACAGTGGGAAAAATAAATCGACTAAGGCTTTTATCCCTTGGAAGATTGTTCACATTGAAAATTTTGATTCACGTTTAGAAGCTAGGGAAAGAGAGAAATACTTGAAGTCTGCAGCGGGAAGAAGGTGGAGAAAAATGAATATAAGGCCTCGTGGCGCAACTGAATAGCGCATCTGATTACGGCTCAGAAGGTTGCAGGTTTGAATCCTGCCGAGGTCACTACAAGCAGAATCCCGATGCAGAAATGCATCGGGATTTTTCATTTCCGAAGTGTCAAAAGCTTGCTTTTGCAAGCGAAGGAAATGAAAAACAACCGAACTGCGGAGCAGTTTTGGGATGGATTCTATTTGCAAAGGGGAGCCTTAAGGGTCACGCAGTAATCCTGAACTTGCTTTTGCAAGCGAAGGAAATGAAAAACAACCGAACTGCGGAGCAGTTTCGGGATGTACGCTATTTAAAGAGTTTTTCGATTTGTGAATCGATTGTAATTGCCTTCATCTCCTTTTCCAATCGCTCGAAATCTTTTTGTTTTACTTTCTTCATGATTTTCCCGCCTTTCAAGAGGTATATTTCATCACAGGTTTCCGACAGTGTTGAAAAAACATGGGAAGAAAGGATCACAATTCTATCTAAGCTTTTTAGCTTCTTTATAATTTGCGTGATAATCATATTACTTTCTATATCTACTCCACTAAAGGGTTCATCCAGAACGTACACTTCATTTTTCTGAAGCATTATCGCCATGAAGGCTAATTTTTTTTTCATGCCTGTGGAATAGGTCGAAGCATATTTATTCAGGGGTAGGTTGAATATATTTTTATCCTCAATATGGGATAGTTTTATGTTCCTCGCGTTGGCCAATAATTGGATGTATTCCTTCCCGGTTATTTTCGAGAAAAAGAAGGGCTCGCTTGCCAATAAACCTAAGTGGTCTTTTAGTATGCCGTGTTCTGAGGTGATTTCCCCTTCATGGGATTCGATTCCGGCAATGCACCTAAACAATGTGGTTTTACCGGCTCCATTTTCCCCAACAATACCATAAACGTTGCCCTTTTCAAGATTCATGGTTACAGAGTCAAGTACTTTTTCTCGACCATACTTTTTGGAGATTTTTTTAATACGAATCATTTCAATAATAGACTTAGACTGTTTATGGCTTTTGAATATAAAAATGGAATTACACCCAAAAGAAAAGGAGGAAATATAAGGCTCATAATTACCAGGATTCCTTTGGGCAAGTCGATTTCACTGGGGTAACTTGCGTATTTGGCCAAAATAACGGTGGCCAAATAGACATTGATCAGTATGAAAAATAGGAGTAAAACATCAACGCTTTTGTAAAAATAAGTACCCAATATTATGAGTATGGGAAGGGACAAGAGCGTGAAGTACGTAAAACAAATTTTCATTTTTTCCATTAAAAACTCCCTTGGCGTTGCGCTAGAATTCCAAACTATATATTCGTTTTCAGGTTTTAAGTAATAGGAAGCGCAGATTAATCCGATTAGGATCATGGAAAAAATACCGAGGTTGAAGTTGCCAACAGATGTTGCCATATAGGCCAAGAAATAGGCTATGGCAAACAGGTAATAGGTTTTTCTAAAACCGATGGTAAACTCGAAAGGACGTTTGCTGAAGGGTGACGGAATTTTGAAATTCGAAATGTTTAAGAAATTTGAAAATATCAACAGCATTGATAACAAGAGAAGAATTATGGCGAATGGAAAATACCCCTTGTAAAGCATAAAGACTAAGAACGGTAGTGTGCTGGCCAAATTCTCTGCGGCACGTACTTTATAATAGTTCGTTTTGTTGAAAATGGACCTTAAAAAATCATTCTTTTTCAATTCACTTAGCGTAGAAGTAAACCCCAGTGAAGCCAGTCCATAAAAATAAATGGCATATGTTGTTTTCGAAAACAAATAATTCGAGAGGAAAAAGAATATCACCGGGAAAAGGAGGTATGCTAGTAATAGCGGAATTCCAAACGCAATGATCTTTCGATTCAGCATTTTGATTTGAAGGACAAAATATTCTTGCATTTTTGTATTGTTCAACAATCTCTTAGCGAGTTAATTTCTTAGATCGTAAGTATTGTTCATGATGTCATTTTCTATCAATAATGCGTGGGGGTCTAAAATGACTTTTGTTGGTCTCTGGTCTAATGGTATTGTTACAGCGTTATTGCCGGATTTTACACGTACTGTTTCAAGGGCCATCAACTTTCCATCATCGTCGTAAAAACCAATTTCAATAGGGTCATTCAGTTCTATATCCGTAAAAACTTTGTTGTTTCTAAATTTTGAATAATCAAAGTCCAATCCAACTTCATTGGAGTTAAATGTCACTGAATTTAAGCTTGCCTCATGCAACGTGACGGTTTCAAAATAGTCCTCAACAATAGACAGAAGGGGCCCCGGCACATGCTGTTTTAAAAATTTCAGCAAGTCGGTAGACGTAGGATAGGAATCGCTGTATTCTTCAAGAAAGGTCCTTAATATCCGATGCATTTCCTCTTTCCCCAAATAATGCCCCAAGGTATTAAAAGCTATGGTTCCTTTTCCGTAAGAAAGATATTGTTCCTCACCTTTTACCAAATACAACGGTGGTTCTTCCTGGGCTTGTGTTCTACCTCGTAGATAACGTTCACGCTGCAGTTTTAGAAATTCCAAAGCTTTGTCTTTTCCAAATTCTTTGGCGTAAATATGCAACGAAATGTATTCGGTGATGCTTTCTGTTAAAAGCACTGCACCCAAAGCATCAGCGGGAATGAGTCGGCCTCCAAACCAGTGATGGGTCAGTTCATGGGCTTGGGTATAGAAGGCGAGATCTACTTTTTCCTCGGTCGAATTGGAAATGAACCGCATCTCCGAAGTCGGAATGCTATTCGCCATGACAGATGCGAAACTGCCTTCTGTCATGGGAAACTCTATGACCCTTGTCTCTTGGTGCAAGTAGTCACCGAAGTATTGGGTATTGTAGTCGTACGATGCCTTCAATCCCCGAAGTTTATTGTCTACATTATACGTGTGGTTTTTATGGGAATAGATTTTGAAAATGGTGTTTTTATAGGCTTCTTCTACCACTTCAAAATCCCCGGAATTAAAGCTGTAGGAGTTTTTGATTTTCGAATCTGATTGATACTCATAATAATTCCGGTCGTTTTCTTTCCATTGCTTCACAAGAGTTCCAGGGGCTACCGCAATTTGATCTTTGGAGGTAGAAATGATCGTTTTTAAATCCACCAAATCGGCACCCTGTGTATAGTAGTTTTGTCTTCTGGCTGTAGTATCGGTAGGATGTTTGGACGCCCTATTCAGGAAGTAACCAATTCTGGGAAAGATGTTGTTTTTGATGAAGGTGCCGTTTCCAAGTACCTTGGAATCATTTTCGAATAGAGTGGCGGGTTTGCTACTCATATCGAAATTCAGGTGCAGACTGTCGCTGGGAGCCAATGGTGGATCGATTGCTATAACATAGAAATGTACATAGTCGTCCTTATCGATAATACGGTAATCCCTATCGAACGTAAAAGTGGTCGTTTCGTCAAACCCATTCTTTAGGAGTAGTGTATCAATGCTATTTCCGGTTTTATTGGTGAGCACGTAATCCCCATGTATGGCGAAACGGGACTCCTCCGGAAATAGGTCGATATTTAGTGTTACCGAGGTTATTTTAGGTTGTAGTTCTATGGAGGAATACTTGTCAAATGTTTTCTCGAAGTTTTCGAATAAGGCATTTTGGGATGTGGTTGCCAATTCCAATTTTTGTTCGCCTTTGTAAATGGCAAAGCCCATTAGAAAGAACCCAGAAAACAATACTGTAGAAACTAATAAAACACGTTTGTCCCATCGTTGCATGGCTTTCGACCACCTTTCTTTGATGGAAAATAAGAAACCTCTATTCCAAAACAAATAGGTTGAGATGAGCAGTAGCAGTCCTGCTAACAACCAATAGGATTTAACCAATAAATAGGGCAGGAGTCGATGTCCATAACCATTGAGATCGGAATAGGGTATGGGCTCGGTAAAATTGAACAACAATAACCGGGTGTCGATCCCAACTTGGGGAAGGGCCGCTCCTCCCAACCAAATTAAGATCAATGCAAAAATACCGAGATAGGTATTCCTTACAAATGTATGGATCGTTATGGATAGCAAAGCCCAGATCAGCAGCCCCAAAAACTTTAAAACAAACAAATCGAATAAATACAATCCTAACTCAAAATGGTAATAACCATTGTACAATTGAATCGTGAGCCCAGCAATTAACATAATAAGCAGCAACACTAACTGCATTTTTACAATCGCCAAAACTTTCGACAACAGGAATACCCAGTGGGTCGTTGCGGTGGTGTCGATTAATTGATCCATATTGGATGTTTTGGATTTGTGTACCAATAGGCCACTGTACATGAAGGTTAAAAGCATGATGATGTTGGTGAAGAAGAATGCCGGGATGGTAAGCACAATATGGGTTACAGGCAGAATAATCATCTCTTCTTTGTTGGTGACGCGACCAATTGAGAAGATTACAGCAACGATTCCAAAGAAAATAAAGACATAGAACATCCAACTTTTCGCGATGGATCTAAAATCAAAATGGGATAGTTTCCATATTTGTTTGAATTGATTCTTCAAAGTAAAGTTATAGGTAATGGAGAGGCTATTCAGATCGGGTAATCTTCCATGGCTTTTGGCAGCAACTTTACTGAACTTTCTTTTCACACGGAAGTTGAAATTAGGATGTTCAGAAAAATGAAAGGTTTTGTATACATAACCCATGAGTGCCGAACCAATGGTTAACCATACTATTCTATTATAAACAATGGCTTGTTCTACAGGAATAAGCTGAAAGTTCTTATCCTCCAAAGTCCAGTTTTGAGTGATGAAATCTGCAGTATTCTGTGCCAATGGATCGAATAGCGCGATGAGAAATCCGTGACCGTTAAAAATGTTTTCAGAAATATTCTGAACAAAAAACATGAGGATTACTACCATAAAGCCGGCATATATGTTTCTAGAGTATGCCACTACACTAAAAACAATAAGACCTGAGAACAAAAGATTGGGAATTGTGTATAAACATAAGCTCTGTAAATACCCCATTGCATTAAAAGCACCTATTTTGGTGTTGTGCAGATGAGGTACCTGTTCGGCGAGCATGAGACTGGTATAGGTGAAAAAGACAATGATAACTACCACCAGGAAAGCGCTCAAGAATTTACCAAGAAAATAACTGTGTTTGTGCAATGGGAAGCTATATAATAAGCTATGTCGATGGGCTTTAAAATCTTTATAAATCGTAGCGCCAACAATGGTGGGCAATAGGAATAAAAACAACTTGTTGAAAAACTGCAGCATGTAATTAATGCCGTAAGGGGAATTGAGATAGTCTGCCGTTGCATCTTTTGGCTCGGGATCAAAGAATCCGGCTGTCCCAATGAATGCCAAAAATGCCAAGCCGCCAAAAAACAATAGATATATATAGAAAACGGGATTTCTTAACCACGATTTCAATTCGAAGAGAAATACTGATTTAAACATGGCTTTTGTGTAAAATGTTTGGAGCGTTAAGTGCAATAAAATAGACGTCTTCAAGATGAGGCGTTGTGGGTTGGAATCCCGGAAGGGTTTCTTCGGAATACACTCGTATTTTTAAACTGTGATCCGCATTAAAACTGGAAGACAACACTGCGTATTGGTTTTCGGCCTGAGTCAACTCATTTTTATCTATGTCCTTGATCCAAATATTTGCGTCCAATTGTTGGATCGCTTCCTCGGGCGTGCATCGCAATACAATTTTACCGTGGTTCATAACGGCCATATCCGAGCATAGTTCTTTTACGTCCTCTACAATATGCGTAGAAAATATCACCGTATTTTCTACCCCGACTTCCCTCAAAACATTCAAGAATCTGTTGCGTTCTGCAGGATCCAATCCAGCAGTGGGCTCATCCACAATGATGAGTTTGGGTTTGTTCAACAACAATTGTGCGATCCCGAAGCGCTGTTTCATTCCCCCCGAATACCCACTTACATGTTTTTTCCGCACTTCGTATAAATTGGTTAACTCCAATACATATTGCACCATCATGCTTCTTTCCTTTTTTGAAGCGATTCCTTTAAGAAGCGCGAAGTAATCCAATAATTTTTCTCCAGAGATTTTTGAGTACACACCAAAGGATTGGGGCAGGTAGCCAAGAAGTTTCCTCAATTCCTTGGGATCTTTAAGGACATTGATGTCACCCAACGTAATAGATCCCGAATCCGGTTGTTGCAGTGTGGCAATGGTACGCATCAAAGAAGATTTACCTGCGCCGTTGGGGCCAAGAAGTCCAAACATCCCTTTTTCAATATCCATGGATAAATGGTCTATGGCTTTGGTGCCATTGGGATAGGTTTTTGTTAAATGTTGAATGGTCAATTTCATAGTGTTATTTGTTATTACAGAAGTTGTGTTTTATGGTTTTTAGTGCTTCGGTTTCTGCTACGGTTAGTTCTGTATTTACTTTTTGAAGTTGACGGGTTACGATGCCTTCCAAATCGGTGGCACAAACTTCCGCAATAGCAATTATTTTGAAGAGGGGATAGGTGTCTTTGATAAAATTTCCCATCACCAATAAGAATCCGAGGATGATTTTAAGTACTAATCGATTCATGTAAATCACACGACCGAATTCCAGCTTTGTTTCAGCGAAAACAGCTGAAATCGGTGAACTGGGGTTGTGGGTAGGTTGAATTGGGTGAATGAAGTTTCCCGTCCGGTGATGTTATATTTCTGCCATTGAATCGTCACCTTTAATATGGTACTAACCGTTCAGCGAAATACTATCAGCTTTCAAAACTGGAAACAGTATGCAGAACCTACATTCCATATCTTGGTGTGGGGAATGTATTTTGCTTCCATTAATGTTAAATGGACAGGCCCTTGGATTGCCGAAGGTTTCTTGCCCGATTGGGTAGCGCCCCATTTTGCCATCGCCATACCCACTCTCTTTTTATTGAATGTATATTGGTGGATTCCAACCTTTCTAAGGAAAGGGAAATGGCCTGTATTTCTCGCTATATTCCTTGGGTGTTTGGTTTGGTTCGAATTGGCTAGGGCATATATCTTTTATTCAGTATTACCTTCGGTAAGTTATTGGAATGAACTTACGGGTGAGAACAGTTTGGTGTTTGGAAAGCTCAACGTCTTGACAGCCAATTTCATTTTCTGGTCTTTTATTTTCAGGTTTACAAGGGACTGGTTTTACAATCAGAGTTTAATTGAAAGACTTACATCGGAAAAACAAAAGCTCCTGGATTCCTTTCAATTAAAACAAAAAAGCAATCTTGTTTCTTATACCACTATGTTCCATATTAAGAAGCACAATGGTAATTTGGCACTCAAAATATCGGCTATTGTCTGTTTTAAGGCGCAAGGTGATTTTGTGTTAGCGCTGGATCATCAAGGACGAAAACACATCATAAACGATAGTCTTAAAAATGTTAAGGCGCAATTAAACCCGCAGGATTTTTTTCAAATCAATAGGAGCGAAATCATTCATTTTACGTATTTCAATGGGTACAAATCCCATATAAAGAATCGATTAAGGATCGATCTTGAAACTTTAGAAGATCCAATGTATACCTCCAATAGCCGAACGCCTCAATTCAGGAACTGGATTCGAAATAGATAGCTATTTTTCATCAACCCAACCACATTTTTACATGGGATTGGATTAATTTTCGATACATGACAATTGTCATCTTTTTGCTGCTCATACACTCCTAGTTTTGCTACCAGAAACTATTAAAAATTTAATTATGAGCGCATTTTATTTAAAACTAAGCAAAGACTGGCAAGAAAACTTCTTACTGTATGCTGCATCGGCAATTATTGTTTCGACCTGTTTAGGGGGTCTTGCGGTATTCGCTATTTTTCAAAATGGCGGGATGTTAGTTCAAATGATACAGTTATTCTTGGTAGTAGCAATTTGTAATGCAGTACTAGCTTCCATTCTTACGGTTCAAAAACCTAAAATTGTATTGAACTCCCTCATCGCCAGTATCATTATCACATTATCCATTACAGCGATTAACCTATTGTTCTAGTGTGTACCCTAGTATCAAAATATAATGTAGCCGGACCACGATATACAAGCTACCCAACAGTTCCTTATTGGGATCAAGACTCTTTTTCATTAAAATTATGGAAGGAATCTGTACATCGTAGTTTTCATGAAAGTAATGATGATGAAGGCATAAGTGTCTACATTCACCTTCCCTTTTGTGAACGCATGTGTACCTTTTGTGGTTGCACCAAGCGTATTACAAAAAACCACGATGTCGAGATACCCTACATACGAAGTGTTCTCAAGGAATTTCATATGTATGTGGAGGTAATGGGTAAAAAGCCTACGATAAAGCAAATTCACTTAGGGGGAGGAACCCCCACCTTCTTTTCCCCGGATCATCTAGGGTTTCTTATAGAAGGTTTGTTCAAAATTGCCTATCGATCAGAGGACATTGAATTCAGCTTTGAGGGGCATCCCAATAATACGACACGGGAACACCTTACCGTATTGGCGCAATATGGATTCAACCGTGTATGTTATGGTGTCCAGGATTATAATGCCCAGGTTCAGAAAGCGATCAACAGGGTACAACCTTTCGGTAATGTACAAAAAGCCACATCCATCGCGAGAAACGAGGGGTACACCTCTGTTGGGCATGATATCATTTACGGTTTGCCATTTCAGACGCAAGCAGATGTACGAAACACCATAGAGAAAACCATAACCTTGCTTTCCGATCGCATTGCATTTTATAGTTATGCCCATGTACCTTGGATGAAGGGCAATGGACAGCGAGGATTCAAGGATATGGATTTACCAACGCCCAGTGAGAAACGCAAGCAATATGAATTGGGTAAAAAAATGCTTCTGAATGCGGGTTATGAAGAAATTGGGATGGACCATTTTGCATTGCCATCCGACGAACTTACCAAAGCAAAGCACCAAGGTACATTGCATCGCAATTTTATGGGCTATAACGCCAGTAAGACCAAATTGATGATAGGCCTGGGGGTATCTGCCATTGGGGACAGTTGGTATGGGTTTGCGCAAAATGTAAAAAGCGTGGAGGAATACCAAGACCTTATCGCACAGAACATATTTCCAGTGTATCGCGGTCATATCTTAACCGATGAAGATCTCGTGATACGCCATCATATTCTGAATTTGATGTGCCGGTTCGAGACCCATTGGACAGAAGATAGATGGTATTTTCCCGAATTACCCAATATTTTGGAAAAGCTGATCGAAATGCAAAAAGACGGCTTACTTACCATACACACCAATAGCATTATCGTTACGGAGAAGGGGAAGCCCTATGTTCGCAACATTTGTTTGCCCTTCGATCTTCGGTTGCAACGCAAAAAGCCGGAAACCAAACTGTTTTCTATGACGGTATAATTCCGGTAATTACAAAAAACTATATACCATAAAAAAAGTGCCTGTGAAGGCACTTTTTTAAGGTCGGATTTCTACATAATTTGGTTAGTCATTATGTTTCGATTTTTCGTTAGCCATAGCATAGATTACCAAGAACATGATAACAATGACTACTAAAAATACGCCAAGGAGAATGGCACCCATTCCCCAATTTACAAGTGGTAAGGAAAGTATATTCATAATAGTAGGATTTAGATTAATGACAACTATGTTCGGCGGCTACTTGTTCTATTGCCACCTTTTCTGAAGGGGACACGTAAGGAATCCCCAGGCCTAATCCCCTTAAAACAAAAAGTGCACCTACGATCACTACAAATACGGGAATCATTTTCACGATTCGTTTTCTAGCAGTTCCTTTTAAGAAATTTCCGATGTAAATGGCACTGGTCATAAGTGGGATGGTTCCTATACCGAAAAGCACCATATACAGAGCTCCCGTCCACATGTCTCCAGTTCCGATGGCTCCAAAAACGGCCATGTAAACCAATCCGCAAGGCAATAGACCATTCAGAAATCCTAACGTAAAGAATGTACCGGGTTTTTTCTTTTTTATTTCAAGTCCAATGGCACTTTTTAGCTTGGAAATACCTCGATAAATGGGTCGTGAAATAGGATATCTATTGAAAAATTTATTGGGAATTAAGATTACTGCAATCATAAGAATACCAATGATGATAGACAGTTGTTGTTGCAAGCCAAAGAGCTGCAATCGTTTCCCTAATACCCCGAAAATGAACCCCAGAAACCCGTAGGTTAATAACCTGCCAATA
The DNA here is from genome assembly GCA_019634365.1 of Flavobacteriaceae bacterium. GTDB lineage: Bacteria > Bacteroidota > Bacteroidia > Flavobacteriales > Flavobacteriaceae > Aureisphaera. Next base: position 20,321 of record JAHQVM010000124.1, read on the forward strand.
TGGTAACTTGTGATTTCGAAAAAGCGTTTGGTTTTACTTTTTCTATCCAATGGCAATAAAAAGGCAATAGGACCGCACATCCCCACACAGTGGAAACTCCCTAAAAGTCCTAATATGATTGCAGTGTATACCATTTAGTACATAATGGATTTTTTGTACAGATAGGGTACACCTTCGGTTTCCCATTGTATGGTAATGTTCCAACGGCCATCGACCAATCTATTGTCGGGTATGAGCAATTTAGACCCTGAAAGGACGAAAGGAACTTCGAAATCCAGTATTTGGTTCGATGGCCGATATAGGAACACTGTGCCTTTGGAATTGGTTTGATGTATCTCTTCGGGAAAGCTAATGAGCCATCCTTCTATGGTTTTCTTACCTATTATTTGGTTTGATAAGGTCTTAAGATTGGTCTCTTGATCAATCTCTTCTTGATAGGCCATTTCTTTGGCATAGTATTCTTCTGTTACCAAATCGTGGCTGTACTTTTTATCGGTACTCATTGTAATGACCAGGTACAGGATAAATACCATAAAACTGATCATCCCAACAACGAGTCCTTTTCCCCAATTCCATTTCATACTAAGTGATTTAAATGAATCCTTTTTCTATTTATAACTACGCGGCCCCAAAAAGGCAGTAGTAGTGGTTTCTATTAATTCGTCTTTACTGTAAACTCCTATTTCCACACGATCTTTGTCTCCGTCTAGAGCGCTGGCGTTAAGTTCTATAAACAAAGTGCCCTCTGCCAGTCCTTGTTGCGGTACCGTAAACTGGTCATGCGATACGACCGAAATAGTTCCATTATGGGACAGAATTTTGAACGAAACATCATCAATGTCCTCGGTGGTCTTATTCACCAATTTGTAGGTGTACACATTACTTATGATATTGTTATCCTTGCGCTCGTACAATTGTCCTGGTAATCTAAGGATACGGGCTTCCACATCATTGCGCAGAAACAACATTCCTACTAATACCATAACAAGAATACCTAGGACGGCACTATATCCCTTAAGGCGCGGACCGAAAGTGAATTTGGCTTTTTTCTCAATATTTTCCTCACTGGCATATCGTATCAAGCCTTTTGGCAGTCCCACATTTTCCATCATCTTATCACAGGCATCGATACAGGCGGTACAGTTAACACATTCCAACTGTGTCCCGTTTCGAATATCGATACCCGTTGGGCATACATGGACGCATTGAAAACAATCGATACAATCCCCTTTACCCGAAGCCGGACGGTCCTCGTTTTTTTTGAATTTGGCTCGACCCACTTCCTTTTCCCCACGTTTGTGGTCATAGGCCACCACGATCGTTTTATTGTCCAACAATACTCCTTGCAAGCGACCATAGGGACAGGCAATGATGCATACCTGCTCACGAAACCACGCAAACACGAAGTAGAATACTCCTGTAAAGATGAGGAGCGATATAAAGGTGCTGAGGTGATGGGCAGGACCTTCTGTGATGTATCGCAATAGTTGATCACTGCCAATTAAATACGCCAAAAAGACATTGGCTATTAAAAACGAAATAATAAAAAAAACGATCCATTTTAAGACGCGTTTTTTAATTTTCTCAGCATTCCAGGGCATTTTTTTCAGTCGAATCTGCTTTCCCCGATCCCCATCGATCCAGTACTCGATCCTCCGAAAAACCATCTCCATGAAAATGGTTTGCGGGCATATCCATCCGCAGAACAAACGACCATAAGCCACTGTAAAGAAAACCACAAAAACCACCCCAATAATCATCATGATCACAAATAGGTGGAAGTCTTGTGGCCAGAAGGGTTGTCCAAATATATTGAACCGCCGTTCCAGTACGTTGAACATGAGAAACTGGTTCCCGCCAATTTTTAGAAAAGGGGAAACAAAAAGAATGGCGAGCAATCCATAGCTCACAATTTTACGCCATTCGTAATAGCGCCCTTCTGGTTTTTTAGGGAACACCCAAGCCCGTTTTCCCTCCGAAGTAACAGTACTTATGCTGTCTCTGAATATTTCGTTTTCGGGTGTTTCCATAGTGAGGGTTACGCAGTGGGTTGTTTAGTTGTTGTCTTCAGTTTCTGCTTCATCCGTAGCTTCGCCTGGAACTTCCACATCTTCAACTGGATTTTCTTCCAGTGATTCTTCTTCAGGTGTTTCAGGATCTATCCATATTTCCCCTTCAGGTGCTTTGGGATCGGCGGGTGTTGTACCTTGAAGACTGAGTACATAGCTTGATACTTGGGCCATTTCAGAAGGTTTCAATTCAGTCTTCCAAGGCACCATTCCTTTTCCGGCCCGTCCTCCTTCAGAAATGGTTTGAAACACATTTTTAATACCTCCACCTAAAATCCAATGTTCATCCGTTAAGTTGGGTCCAATACCTCCACCGCCGTCATTTTTATGACAGGCTACGCATCGTTCCATGAAAATGGTTTTGCCCGAATTAAGGTCGTTGGCATCGGTTAATAAGGTTACCGTATTAACATCTACGAGATCTTTGGCAGTTTTCTTCCATGCTTCAATTTCCGCTTTGGCTACAGCAACTTCATTGGCATATTCTTCATCTTGAGTGTAATCGCCCATCACGTGAAAGCGCACCATATAGATGGCTCCGAAAATGATCGTAGCATAAAACCCATACAACCACCATGGCGGAAGACGATTGTCTAATTCTTTAATACCATCGTAATTGTGATCAAGGATGATTTCGTGTTCTTCCTCTAGGGGCTTGCTTCCCAATAACTTTTTATAGAATTCCTTAATCCCTTTAAACCGGTTGGCTTTTTCAAGGGCGGCCCTTTTTTCATAACGCTCTTTGGCATCCTCACTCAGGGATAAATACAGGATACGTCGCAAGGCTGCAATACAAACTTCGGCAATCACCATCAGGAAGGTTAACAGACCAAGCACACCCCAGAACCAAGGTTTACTTATGGCTTCCGAAGGTGCCTCCGGAGAGGCAACGAACATTAATAAAAGAAACGAGACAATAATAAAGAGTATGACGCGCGTGTAAGATGCTAATGTTCTCATAGTTTAGTTGGATTTGTGATGATCGAATCATCAAGTGGAATATTGCTTACTTCTTTAATGTGATTCTTCTTTGCGGTAAAAACCCACCAGAATAGCGCGGCAAAGAATACAAAGAATATCAGCAGTGAGATAATGGGGTAAATGGCTACACCATCGATCTGTTCTAAATTTTGTTTTACAAACTTCAACATCTCTTATTAGTTTAAGTTAAGTGCAGTCTCGTCTGCATTTTTTACTTTAATATCGGTTCCTAGTCTTTGCAGGTAAGCGATAAGTGCTACTACCTCACGATTGCGCATTTCAACAAATTCTTCACCATTTTCCTGTGCATATTTTTTATCGGCTTCATAAGTCTTGGCAAAATCAGGATCGGTGTACAAATTCTGTTCAATTTTTGTTCCTTGCTCGTCCATCCATTGCTGGGCACGTTCAATTTCTTCCACTGTATAAGGAACTCCTAATTTTTGCATGGCTCTCATTTTTGCTTCCGTCATACTCTTGTCCAGTTCATTTTTAATAAGCCATTTATAAGAAGGCATGATGGATCCCGATGACGTACTCTGCGGATCGTAAAAGTGATTTAGGTGCCAGTTGTCACTGTATTTTCCACCGATGCGCAACAAATCAGGTCCGGTACGCTTACTTCCCCAGAGGAAGGGATGGTCGTATACAAATTCTCCAGCTTTGGCATATTCGCCATAACGCTCTACCTCACTTCTAAAGGGGCGCACCATTTGCGAGTGACAGGCATTACAACTTTCCCGTATGTAGAGGTCGCGTCCTTCCAATTCCAGCGGTGTGTAAGGTTTTACACTGCTTATAACAGGTACATAGTCATCTACCATTAGGGAAGGAATGATCTGAACCATACCTCCAATAAGAATCGCGATGGTAGCAAAAATGGTCAGCTTCACAGGGCGTCTTTCCAACCAGGTATGGTACCCTTCTTTGGCAGTACGTTTTTTAGTCACTTTCTGAAGGGGAGCAGCCTCGGCCAACTCGTCGGTTACTTTTTTACCGGCTCTAGCCGTCATGATAATGTTGTAAACTCCAATTAAGGCTCCGATGATGAACATGCTACCGCCAATGGCACGCATCCAGTACATAGGCATGATCTCACTCACCGTTTCCAAGAAATTACCGTATACCAAGGTTCCGTCTGGGTTGAATTGCTTCCACATCGAAGCCTGTACAAATCCAGCTACGTACATAGGTAGGGCATACAGTATAATACCCAGGGTGCCGATCCAGAAGTGCACATTGGCCAATTTGATCGACCAAAGTTTGGTTTTAAATAATTTAGGTATTAACCAATAGACCATTCCGAAGGTGAGGAAGCCATTCCATGCCAATGCTCCCACGTGAACGTGAGCGATTACCCAATCGCTAAAGTGCGCTATGGCATTCACATTTTTTAAGGATAGCATTGGGCCTTCGAAGGTGGCCATACCATATCCTGTGATCGCTACCACCATAAATTTTAAAACGGGGTCTGTACGTACCTTGTCCCATGCCCCACGCAAAGTCAATAGTCCGTTAATCATACCACCCCATGAGGGTGCGATTAGCATTATAGAAAAGGCTACCCCGAGATTCTGAGCCCAGTCGGGCAGGGCAGAATACAATAAGTGGTGAGGCCCGGCCCAGATATATATAAAGATAAGGGACCAAAAGTGTACAATAGACAATCGGTAGGAATAGACAGGTCTATTGGCCGCTTTGGGCACAAAATAATACATCAATCCCAGGAACGGTGTAGTTAAGAAAAATGCCACCGCATTGTGTCCGTACCACCATTGCACCAAGGCATCCTGAACCCCCGCATACACCGAATAACTTTTTAGTGCTCCTACAGGTATTTCAATACTGTTCACTATGTGCAATACGGCGACAGTGACAAACGTTGCCAGGTAAAACCAGATGGCAACATATAGGTGGCGTTGTCGACGTTTTAGGATGGTACCGATGAGGTTTGCACCGAAGGCGACCCAAACCAAGGCTATGGCAATGTCGAAAGGCCACTCGAGCTCTGCATATTCTTTGGAAGTGGTATATCCCAGCGGAAGCGTAATAGCCGCTCCTACAATAATCGCTTGCCACGCCCAAAAATTGAATTTACTGAGCCAATCCTTCCACATACGCGCCTTTAAGAGTCGCTGGGTGGAATAATAAACGCCGGCAAAAATAGCATTCCCAACAAAAGCAAAAATCACGGCGTTGGTGTGAAGTGGCCGTAGCCTACCAAAACTGAGCCATGAGATGCCATCGGTGAGATTGGGAAATAAAAACATGAATGCCAGTAGTAGCCCTACCGCCATTCCAATAATACCCCAGAACATGGTCGCAATAATGAACTTGCGTACTATTTTGTTATCATAATAAAACTGTTGTACTTCCATAGTTAATCTTGATTTCTAGAATTCTTTATAGTGGGTTGATCTGTTTGTGTTTCTGAGGATTCAGGAGGAACGCCATCATCAAAAAGCATGCGAACCGAAGGCGTATAGGTATCGTCATATTGCCCTTTCCTAACCGATAGCACAAATGCAATAAAAAAGACAATCGCGACAACAACGCTAATTGCCAAAAGCATATAAATAATACTCATACCTGCCTTGAATTTGGTTGTAAAATTAGGACGCCGAAATCGGCAAAAAGATGACTTTTGTCAGCTACTATTAATTTATTTTGTAGGGTCATTCTGCTTTTTTAATTTTCTGGTTACGGCGTAGGTGAACAAGGTGGTAAATACCACAATACTTATAGAACTCAATGGCATGAGTATGGCAGCTACAACCGGTTTCAAGTGTCCTGTAATGGCAAAACCAAGGCCTATTAAATTGTAGAACAACGAGAATAGAAAAGCGTATTTTATAATTTGTATTCCCTTTCGGGAAAGTGCTAAAAAGTTGGGCAGCAAGTCGAACCCAGAGGCGTCTAAAATACCATCACAAGCGGGAGAAAAAACATTGATATCTTCAGATAGTGCAATCCCTATATCACTTTGCGCCAAGGCTCCTGCATCATTCAATCCATCACCCATCATTAGGACTTTTTTTCCTTGTTTCTGAAGGTTTTTGATAAAATTAAGCTTGTCTTCCGGCCGTTGGTTAAAATAGTAGTGTACCTTTTCAGGAAGCAATTTCGACAGGAGTTCCTGCTCGCTATCATTGTCCCCTGAGAGTACGATAATTTCATATTGGGTCAATGCTTTTGCAGTAGTCTTCAATCCAGACCTATACTCGCTGTAAAAATTGTAATAACCTTTGTAGTGCTCTTCATTGGCAATATGCACCCTCGTAGTATTTTGCTCCTTAATTGGAGTGGTGGATTCCTGGGATTGATTCACGAAGGGATAACTTCCAGCATAAATGCGCTGTTCGTTTTTAGCCCCAGAAACCCCTTGACCGATTTCTTCATGGAAATCATCCAAGGTATAAATGTCATTGCCTTTAAGCCATTGATACAATGAACGGCTCAACGGATGATTCGATGAACGCAATGTGCTGGTAAGCAGGCTTTGTTCTTCATCCGAAAGATCCACCCCTTGATAGGTGATCCTGTTTTTCTCGCTCGTTGTAAGTGTACCCGTTTTATCGAACACGAGGGTGTTTAACTGAGCCATACGTTCGATGACTTCAGCATTTTTGAGATACAGTTTGTATGTTCCAAAATACCGAAGCAAATTTCCCAAGGTGAAAGGAGCCGCCAGTGCGATCGCACATGGGCATGCAACGATGAGTACGGCAGTAAATACATTAAGAGCTTGTGCTGGCGCATACCATAGCCAAAATATGAGGGATAGCATCGCAATGCTTAACACCACTACGGTAAACCGTTTACTGATTTGATCTGTTAGTGATTGGAAAATAGTAGCTTTTTCTTTTCCAAAGACATCACTGGACCACAACTGGGTGAGATAACTTTGTGCTACTGCTTGAACTACTTCAAGTTCAATGCTGCCACCTTCTTGGCGCCCTCCTGCGAATAAACTGTCACCCGATTTTTTACCCACGGGTTGGGCCTCTCCAGTAACGAAACTGTAATCAATGAATGCATTGCCAGAAATGAGGATGGCATCTACGGGAATGAGTTCCCCATTGCGTATTAAAATTCGATCACCCGGCCGCAAATCACGAATTTGGGTTTGTTTTTCAATTTTTGAAGTAGCTGAATTATCCTTAATTAATTGTGTGACGGCCAGTGGAAAATAAGATTTGTAGTCACGTTCAAAAGAAAGGTAAGCGTATGTTTTTTGCTGAAAGAACTTGCCGAGTAATAAAAAGAAGACCAGGCCGGCCAAACTATCAAAAAAACCAGTGCCTAGATCGAGCGCTACTTCCATCGTAGAACGAATAAAGAGAACCCCAATCCCCAAAGCGATGGGAACATCTATGTTGATGATTTTAGACCGTAAACCTTTGAAAGCCGAATCGAAATAACCCCATCCTGCATAAAAGACCACAGGAACGGAAAAGGCAAACATCAGCCACCGGAACACATGCTTAAAACGTTCCAGCCAGAACTCGTTCACCTCAAAATATTCGGGAAATGATAGGAACATGATGTTTCCAAAGGCAAATCCCGCTACCCCAAGTTTGTAAATGAGACTTCGATCCTTGTGTTTTCGGGCCTTGTTGTCATCTTCAAGCGAAATGTAGGGTTCATAACCCAAACGGGCTAAGAGTTGCACCAAATCGAATAAGGATAGTAATGCTGGATTGAAATGAATCCGGACGGTTTTTTCCGGGAAGTTCACCTGCGAATGGATGATCCCCGAATTCAATTTACCTAAATGCTCAAGAACCCAAATGCAAGAACTACAATGTATGGATGGGATGAGAAGATTTACAATATGGGTTTCCTGTTCACTAAATTCTAAGAGTTTGTTGGCAATCGAAGTTTCTTTAAGAAAGTCGAACTTACCTTCGAACCGGGAAGGAGTGATCCCCGGATTTTGCTCTAAATCATAGTAATAGGTGAGGTTATTCTCATTGAGAATCTCAAATACGGTTTGGCAGCCGTGGCAGCAGAAATATTTGTCTTGTAGTGAAATAGATGTTTCACAACTATCCCCACAATGGAAACATTTTTCCATAATTCAATGATCCAATTTGCTTATACCTGGGACAAATTTGAGCATTAAGAATGGGGAAAAAGATGACTTTTGTCATCCTTTAATTTTTAGCATCTTCTTAATAACATGAATGCTGTTTATTGAGTATCTTGTAAATAAAAAGATGAAATTGAATGGTTTACATTGGGTGCTCATTACCACTCTATTGCTCGTCACAGTGACCGTCTTTGCAACGATGAACCTTTCTTTTGGGATGGTATTCTACACTACCATTTTTGGCCAAGGATTGCTGGTTTTTGCGGTTTATAAAGTGCTGACAGACGATTATAAAACCGACAAAACCTTTGGGGATTTTTATGAAGACCGACCCGATTTGGGTCGCAATGATGAAGACATCAAATCATAACCTATTGGGGATTCAATCCTAATATGGCCAGTCTTTTATCGCATTCTATACATCAAAATTTTCACACGTCTTATTAAAGTGAACTTTGGAAAACCACTTGGAAGGAAAGAGGTATAATTTAAAATTCTTATAAATTTCAGAGCAGAACTGTTAAAAATGTAAGGCATCGCTGTTTTTTTGGCTAACTTGTAAAGGACTACTAAATCAATACATTATGCCTAGCTTTTCTCTCAAAATCAACGGAAAAAATATGACGGTGAATACCGATGCAGATACCCCGCTATTATGGGTGCTTCGGGATGAACTCAATATGGTCGGTACGAAATATGGATGCGGTATCGGACAATGTGGAGCCTGTACAGTGCATGTAGACGGTTCGGCAACACGAAGTTGTCTGGTTCAGGTTTCGGCTGCCGATGGTATGGAAATTACGACCATTGAAGGACTATCTGAAGATGGATCCCATCCACTTCAAGAGGCCTGGAAGGAAGTAGATGTGCCGCAATGTGGGTATTGCCAATCCGGTCAGATCATGACCGCGGCATCATTCCTCAAAGAAAATCCGAATCCCTCCCAATCCGAAATTCGGCAAGCCATGAACGGTAATATTTGCCGGTGCGCTTCGTATAACAGAATAGAAAAGGCAGTGGCAATAGCTGCCCAGAAATCCAACTAACGACCTAACGCAATGGAAACTCAAAACACAACCTTCACTTTTAGTAGAAGAAACTTTTTAAGGACCACGGCTTTGGCCAGTGGTGGGATGCTTATAGGGTTCAACCTCTTTACCGCTTGTAAGTCGGAAGTGGAAATGCCTATCGATATTGCCAATCTGAACTTCAACGATTTCAATGCATTCATTAAGATTGCAGATAACGGCATGGTGACCATCTTTTCACCCAATCCGGAAATTGGGCAGGGAGTGAAAACTTCCATGCCAATGATCATTGCAGAAGAATTGGATGTGCCTTGGAAGCATGTACATGTGGCACAAGGAATATTAGACAATAAAAATTATCAACGCCAGGTAGCAGGGGGAAGCCAATCCATCCGATTTGGCTGGGATGCCCTGCGCCAAACCGGAGCAACAGCACGACAAATGCTCGTGAATGCTGCTGCAGCACGATGGGGAGTCGATGCCAGTACCTGTAACGCTTCCGAAGGTGTTATCACCAATGCCAATGGCGAGACTTTAGGATACGGAGATGTGGTAAAAGAAGCCGCTGTTTTGGAAGTGCCCGAAAATGTTGCTTTAAAGGATCCCAAGGATTATAAGATCATTGGCACCGATGCGGTCAATGTAGATATAGATCAAATTGTTACCGGGAAACCACTCTTTGGTTTGGATTACAAGGCAGAAGGAATGAAATATGCTGTCGTGATGCGCCCACCGGCTTTCGGTAAGAAACTAGTTAGTTATGACGATAGTGCCGCCAAGGCGGTTAATGGTGTAGAAGAGGTAGTTCGTTTTGGTGATAAAGTGGCGGTATTGGCTTCCAATACCTGGGCTGCCATTAAAGGGAAGAACGCCCTCACGGCCGAATGGGAAGACGATTCTGAAATGGAAAGCACCGAAGATCATGATCGTATATTGGTGGATATTCTGGATGGCAATAAATTTGATGAGAGGAGGAACGATGGTAACGTTGATGTTGCCTTTGCCAATGCAGATAAGGTCATAGAACGTACTTATGATTCTCCATTTTTACCGCATAACTGTATGGAACCCATGAATTTTTATGCCGATGTAAAACCGGATAAGATTCATTTGGTAGGGCCCATTCAAACACCTTCGGGGACTGCCCGAAGAGTGGCAGAAATGTTGGAAAGGGATGAAGAAGAGGTGTATTTGGAAATGACTCGGATGGGTGGAGGTTTTGGAAGACGCCTCTATGGAGATTTTGTCATGGAAGCTGCAGAGATTTCCAAATTGGCAAAGAAACCGGTAAAGGTAGTCTACACGAGAGAAGATGATATGGCTGCTGGAATTTATCGTCCTGCCATTAAATATCGCATTGCCGCGTCTATTAAGGATGGAAAGATTACGGGATATCACCTTAAAGAGGCAGCTATTAACCGCAATATGTATGGATTGATTCCGCACTTTTTTCCAGCGGGTTGTATTGAAAACTACCGGGTGGATACTGCCAATTATCAAAGCAATATCACAGTGGGCGCATGGCGCGCTCCCTATACCAATTTCTTGGCCTTTGCAGAGCAAAGTTTCTTCGATGAGTTGGCTGCCGAACTGGGGCAGGACCCAGTACAATTGCGTATTGACCTGCTTCAAAATGTGAAAGGATCTACCGACGAGCGGATTGAATATTCTGGAGAACGCATGGAAGCTGTCATTAAATTAGCTGCCGAAAAATCCAATTGGGGGAATGCTCCCGATGGGGTTCATCAAGGATTTGCAGCCTATTATAGCCACAATACCCACGTAGCTGAAGTTGCCGAGGTTGAAATGGATAGTTACGGAAGTCCTGTGATTAAGAAAGTGATCGTAGCTGTTGATTGCGGAATTGTGGTTAATCCTACAGGTGCCAAGAACCAAATTGAAGGAGGTGTCCTGGACGGAATAGGCCATGCCATGTATAGTGATTTTGGATTTGCCAATGGATCTCCAACGACTACAAACTTCGACAAGTATCGCCTTATAAGAATGACCGAAACTCCACAAGTAGAAACCTATTTTGTAGAGAACGGATTGTCGCCAACCGGTCTAGGAGAACCTGGTTTGCCGCCAGCAGGAGGCGCGGTCGCCAATGCCATAAAGGCAGCGACAGGGCAACGACTTACCCAACAACCTTTTGTAAAATATTTGGGCAAGGAAAATAAGGAAGTACAAGGATAGTGATGGGATTATGGAGAACTTCTGTTAAGTAGTTCTTGATAGGATTCCATTGTATCGATATCAAAATAGGGTTCGGGCCATGAAAAGTCTGAAACCCTATTTTTGTATTTCTGAATCACCACCTTTGCTCCTTCATCAGACGTGAGTTCCATCAAATCAGGAATATAATCCGAACTAAAAATGACGGGAACTCCTTTTACTTTGGGATATGCAGTTCGGGTGATCTGATTTTTATGCGCAATATGGAAGTCCAATAGGGATACATAGAAAGTATGTTCCAATCGCGGTAAATCGCAAAGGGTAATCAACACTTGATCAAAAGCATCTTGTTGAATGGATTCCATAGCCACTGAGAGGCTATTCCCCATACCTTTTTTCCAAGTAGAATTGTTGATTAACTGCACTTCTTCGGATGGGATTTGCTGTGCTATATCGTTTCGAAACGCGCCTAATACAACGAATATTTCAGCTTTGGGAAGTGAAGCGAGCTGTGCTATCGTATGACCAAGCAAGGTAGTGTTCTTATAGCGTAAAAGTTGTTTGGGTCGCCCCAATCTTGAGGAATCACCTGCAGCTAAAATAATGATGGCGGTTTTGGACACGATTAATGGATACTTCCGGATTTGTCCTTTAAAGATATGGGTTTTTCATTCCGAAATACCGAGAGAATTTCAGACATAATGGAAATGGATATTTCCTGTGCCGTCTCGGCACCAATATTTATTCCCGCTGGACCATGAATGGCGTCCAAAAAGGTGTCTTCCAGATCGCCATATTTTTCAATAAGTTCATGCAGTAAACGCTCCCGTCTTCTGGCGGGCCCCAGCAAACCTATGTAAGTCAGTTTCTTGTCCCGCAATACTGACAAGTATTTCAAATCCTTAACAAAACTATGTGCCATGAGTACCACAGCAGTTTGGGGATCAAATGCCAGTTGATCGAACTCCTGTTCTGTAATGCCCAAATACGAATGAGCACCAGGAAAGTATGAAATGTCTTTAGGGTCATCGGGAGGCGCGACGACCGTAACCTCCCATCCAGCGCCTGAGGCAAATTTTGTGAGCTCCACGGCATCATGTTCACTGCCCACAATAATAAGCCGGAACGCCTTTAGGACCTGTTGTGTAAAAAGGTCTAAGTCTTCCACCTCTGAATAAGTTGATAGTTTGAAGGATCCTTCAGGAAAAATAATTCTACTTCCTCCACGAAAGCGATGCGTTTCTTTGATTGAGTACAAACTTTCAATGGAGAACTCGGATCGGGACGCTTTCAGATTTTCAAAAGCATCGAAAAAACCATCTTGGGGTTCAAAAAGTTCAATGAGTACATATAGGATTCCTTCACACCCTAATCGAACGCGGCCATCGTACATCATGAGTTTGGGCTTTCCATCTTTCAAAACACTTTGTGATTGCTTCTGTACTTCTTTTTCTACACAACCTCCGCTCACAGCACCAACCATGGTTCCGTCTTCGCACACAAGCATTCTAACTCCAGGTCTGCGGTAAGAAGATCCTTGGAGGGCCACCACAGAGACAAACGCGCATTTAATTCCTTTTCTTCTGGCGTTTTGGGCATGCCTAATAATTTGATTTATTTCGTGGAGCATTGGTTGTCTTTGGATTTTCTGAAATTGAAAATACGAGCATTTCGGATAATGAACAAACACTTTTGGAAAGCTTTGGGAATTGTATCACTCCTTGGCAAGTAGCTTCTCGATGATTTTTAACTTGCCCTGTATGGGTGCAATCAGTTTTCTTTCTTCGCTTCTTTCCTTTGGACCCGCTCCTGTTTTTTAAAATATCTTCGAAACAGAAAGTTATGCCGCAAGGCCTCCATGTTTTCATTAAATCGTTTTGTACTTTCTTTAATGTTAATTAACGTGGCGTCCAACTGACGTACTACCAAGGTGTCGGTTGTTAAATAGGATAGTGCTCCATTACCATTTTCGATCTCATCCACGATGTTTTCAACACTATTTCCAATTTCGTTCAGACGTTCGCCAAGTGTGACTAGTTGGGTTAGTGAATGCCTTATTTTATTGCCTTCAATACTATCGGTAAGCAGAATGCCGGCAGCACTATTTTCCATATCTATGGCCGAAATTTTGGTTTCAAGGTCCGCAATCATCTGTGAGGTATTGGTACTGGCAATCTTTAATTGGTAGATGCTCGCTTTAAGATCTTGTGCCAGCCGTTTGTCTCTAATCAACATCCCCAAGGTACCGTCTCCATTCAATATTTCAGTAGTGATCTTTAAAAGGTCGGCAGTAAGTAAAGCCGCATTTTCGTTGGTGACATTTAAGGTGGTAAGCATATCTTCGGAACCTATACGGCTAAAGCTGGAAATAGTATCGCCTTTGGCAATGGAAGCCGATGAACCCTCTCTTGGAATTATGTTGATGATCATGTTACCCACCAAACCATCTGATCCGATGGTGGCTACGGCATTCTTTTTTATAAATTGCGTCTCACTGGAGCGAAGTAGCATGCGAACCAAAATGAGTGTATCCGATTGAATTTGAATGCTGTTAACAGTACCTACATCAATTCCTGAATAGCGAACGTTATTTCCTACCTGCAACCCATTTACATTCCTGAATTTAGAATAGAGATCGATATTTTTTGTGAAAAGGTGTTGCCGGTTACCGATAAAATATAATGCAGCCGTTAGTAATAAAGTTCCTAGGACGACAAATACGCCCAGTCGTATGATTTGTGATTTTTTCTTGCTCATATCTCAATGTTTAAAGAAGGCTTTTACCTTTGGATCATGGGATCTTATAAGTTCTTGATAAGTTCCCTCAGCATAGTTAATTCCATCTATTAATAGGATGATTCTATTGGAGATAACCCGGGCGCAGTCCACATCATGGGTTATGATTAATGATGAGGTATCGTATTGGGTCTGGATCTGTCGCATTAGGGCAATGATTTCCTTTGCCGTTATGGGGTCTAAACCTGTGGTAGGTTCGTCATAGAGAATAATTTTTGGTTTCATGATGAGTGCCCTAGCCAAGGCGACCCTTCGTTTCATCCCACCAGAAAGTTCACTTGGCATGAGGTCTATGGCATCCTCCAGACCAACATTTTTTAAAGCCTCGAGGATAAGCTCATCGTTACTTTGTTTGAAATTGAGCTTCTTTTTGTGTCGCCGTAGCGGAAATTCCAGGTTTTCCTTTACGGTCATAGAATCATATAAAGCACTCCCTTGAAACAGAAAACCAATTTCGGTTCTCAATAGGTCAAGTTCAACTTGCCCCAAGGTGACAATACTTTTGTTATTTATCTGGATGGATCCAGAATCGGCTTGCATGAGTCCTACCAAACATTTGATCATGACCGATTTACCCGAACCGGATTTTCCCATTACAACCAGATTTTCGCCCTTGTTCAGAACTAAATTGAAACCTCTCAAAACATGATTATCTCCAAAGCTTTTGCGCAAGTCTTTGATTTCTAAAACGGGTTGTATTTGGGTTGGTTTTTCCATACTATATTTCAAAGAAAATGTCGGATATGAATACGGCAATAAAGTCTACAATAAATAATAACATAGAAGCATAAACCACAGCAGAGTTGGAAGCTTCCCCAACACCCAAAGTTCCCTTTTTACAATGATACCCCTTGTAGCATCCTACCAAACCAATAACAAAGCCAAAGAAAAAAGATTTTATTGTTGCAGGTAATAGATCTCCAAAAGAGAGCGCATTGAATACTTTGTTGAAGTAAAGGGTAAAGGAAACGCCTCCCTTGAGGTTTTCCACAAGGGCAGAACCCAATAAGGCAATGAAGTCTCCAAATACAATGAGCAATGGAATCATCAAAGTGGTAGCTGTAATTCGAGTGATGACCAGGTATTTAAAGGGATTTGTTCCCGATACTTCCATCGCGTCAATCTGCTCGGTTACTTTCATAGAGCCCAATTCGGCACCAATACCAGATCCGATTTTTCCTGCACAAATCAATGCCGTAATCACGGGACCAATTTCCCGAACAATGGAAATACTTACCATGGACGGCATCCATGACTCTGCGCCAAATTCCATTAGCGTGGGACGCGATTGGAGTGTAAAAACAAGTCCAAGGATGAATCCTGTAACCCCCACCAACAGTAAGGATCTATTACCAATGGTGTAACATTGATTTAGTAATTCCCGAAATTCATAGGGTCCCCTAAATACCTCGCGGAAATAGCGTACAGCGAAAAGTGACATGTCGCCCACTTCGAAGAAAAAGCCCGAAATTCTTCCGGAAAAGGTGAGTTTATGGCTCATAGGGTCCGAATTATGGATTAAATTTAGTAGGATGAGGAAGAACGGGAAATGACGGAAATCAGTAAAAAGAGAGCCTGTGTTCCATGGATTAGCTGGATTTTCGTTTAAGTAAGCCTTGCTGTTTACGCTCGATTCGTGTCAGTGTCTTATAATTTCAGGCTTTTGGATAATAGCCAATATCAATATTTGCAGACTTCATATCAATTCTTTTAAGATAAAGGATATATCGAGGTATTTTTCGCACTCAAGAATTTCTAATGAATACGATTAAGATCCTTTGGATACTATTGGCTTTGGTATCTTGCTCTACAGATGATTCTCAAGATCGTTCTACCGGAAGTAACTCCGGAACTGGTACTGGAAATACCTCTCAAGTCTATGATTTTTCGGTCCTGTTCATAGGAAATAGTCTGACCTATTCGAATTCCCTTCCTACGATGGTAGTAGACGAAGCATTGAATAGGGGCGTACGCATTGAAACAAGATCTGTAGCCTTGCTCAACTATGCTTTGATCGATCATTGGAACGATGGGATGATCCAATCTCTCATTGCCACAGGAGACTATGATTTTGCGGTGGTACAACAAGGGCCTTCTTCTCAGCCCGTGGGTCGATCTTTACTGATCGATTACGGCCAAAGAATTAAAACATTGTGCGATGTCCACGACACGCAGCTTGCATTTTTTATGGTTTGGCCTTCGCTTTCCTATTATGATACATTTCCGGGGGTTATTCAGAATTATACCGATGCGGCTGCACTAACAGGATCCTTGCTCTGCCCAGTGGGAAGAGAGTGGAAAACCTATCAGGATAGCACGGGTGATTATAGTTATTACGGACCGGACGGATTTCATCCATCGGTGGCAGGAAGTCGTTTTGCTGCTTCTATAATAGCCGGTACTTTATTTAATTTTTAAAGGAAACGATCCCGCAGTCCAATTCGAAAATTTGTCCGGACATCGAACTGCTCTTTTCCGAAAGTAGAAAACTTGCC
>JAHQVM010000125.1 GCA_019634365.1 Flavobacteriaceae bacterium
AAGTATGTCACTAAGAATGGTGTTATTGATTTTGAAGCCTCAGTTCCCTCCTTTGAAGAGGTGAAGGCGAAAAATAGTACGGCAAGTGCCATACTGAATGCTGAAACGGGAGAATTTGCGTCCTTGGCGCTTATTCAGGGATTTCGCTTTAAGGTGGCTCTTATGGAAGAGCATTTCAATGAAAATTATATGGAATCCGCCGAATATCCTAAGGCCATTGTAAAAGGATCTCTTGAGGGGTTTGATTTCGATGGATTGTCGGAAAAAATAAAAGAATACGATTTTAAAGGAACCATCACCGTACATGGGGTTTCAAAATCTTTGGAAACAAAAGTTATGTTGAAACAAGAAGGGGAAGGTATTGCCATGAGCACCTCTTTCATTTTAAACCCGGAAGACTTCAACATAAAGATACCCAGTATTGTGAGTAACAAAATTGCCGATGAGGTTACTGTTGCGGCAATGTATACGCTATCTCAAAAGTGAATATGAAAAAGAAAATTGTTTTTTTGGTAGTGGCTTTGGTACTTGTAGTAGGTGCTTATACAGGATATAAGTATCTCTACAAGGACCATCGTAACATTGCGGAAGAAGTCTCCGTTTTTTCAGGCTCGGCAGAAGAAGTTCAGGAATTGTTTGCTACTGGGCAACGTACCGATTTATTGAATAAAACCATAACGGTTACAGGAATGGTAAGTCAAGTAGAAACAACATCGGTAACGCTTGACGAAAAGGTACAGTGCGTTTTTGTGGAAACCCAAAATTTTAACCAGGGGATGCAAATCACTGTGAAAGGAAGATGCATTGGGTATGATGATCTTTTCGAAATTGTAAAACTTGACCAATCACAACGAATCGACTAACCCATGAAAAAATTTCTTGTTTACGCGTTATTAGTTTTGCCTATAGTTGGCTTTGCACAGGATGACCTTTTGGATGAACTGGAAGCCGGTGTAACGGCTAATACAGAAGTGAAAGCTGCTTTTAAGGGATTGAAGGTGGTGAACTTTGAATCGACCAAATTAGGAGGTGCCAAAGAATTGTACCTAGTGGTATCCCACCGTTTCGGTACCGTAAAAAATGGGATCGACGATTTCTTTGGATTGGATAATGCCGTAACCCAAATAAAGTTTATCTACGGAGTCAACGAATGGTTAAATCTTGGGGTTGCCCGTAGTTCCCTTCAGAAGAAATATGGGGTGCATGCCAAGTATCGATTGGTGCATCAACAGCGTGAAGGTTTTCCTTTTGCCATTGTGGGATACAATCTAATTACTGTGAACACGGCATTGGATGAGGATTTATTTCCAAACTTGGAGTTTTCAGATCGACTCACGTATACCTCCCAAGTATTGGTGTCGCGTAAATTTTCTGAAGACTTCTCCCTGTTATTGGCACCAACATTTGTACATGAAAATCTTGCCACACGAAGTTTTGAGATTCAGGAAGATGGTGAAACCTTGGTGTTCGACGAGGACAATAATCAATTTGCTGTGGGAATTGGTGGTCGTTATAAATTGACCAAAAGATGGAGCATTAATATGGATTATGGGATTCATTTAAATAGGAATGACAATTCCAATTTCAAGAATCCATTGTCCATAGGAGTGGATTTGGAGACAGGGGGGCACGTGTTCCAAATGCATTTTACCAATGCACAGGCTATGTTCGAAGAAGGTTTTATCATCCAGGGCCAAGGTGATTGGGGCGATGGAGACTTTTTCTTTGGATTTAACCTAAGTAGAGTATTTTAACTATTTCATATAACCACTATTAAACAAATTAACATCATGAAAAAGATTACCATTTTAGTAGTTGCCATTTTGGTCTCAATGACCATACAAGCACAAACTACGTTCGATTTAAGCTGGGCCATTGGCGTTAACGGTCCTGCAGCAAGTTTAACCATAGAACAGGGAGATACGGTACGTTGGACCTGGGATGATCCTGCCCCACATACAGTTACGAATATCGCGGGACAAAGTGTAGAGACATTCGATAGTGGAACCCTTACAGGTTCAGGTCAAACTTTCGAATATACATTTACGGTTGTTGGAGCGAACGATTACCGTTGCGATATCCACCCAGCGACTATGTTTGGAACCATCACTGTTGAAGAAGTACTTTCCGTAGATGATAAGTTCGCCATTAACATAGATTGGTTCCCAAATCCTGTTCAGGATCGATTGAATATTACTTCCCTGTATGAACTGGAAGGGTATTCCGTTTATGATGTTGGAGGTAAAAAACTAATGCAAGGAACCGACAAAGGAAACGTATTGGAGTTAAATATGTCCAGCCTTCCTAGCGGAATCTACTTTGTGGGATTAGTTTCCGGTGACATGGAAACTACTTTACGAATAGTTAAACAATAAGTTTATTTTTTAAGTTAGTTAGTGGAAACCGATTCTAACCAACTTGGTAAGGGTCGGTTTTTTTGTAACTTCGATCAAAATTTTAAAAACTATGAAAAGAATTACACTTATGCTTATTGCTGTATTGGCGTATACAGTATCAACAGCTCAAATTTTCCCTGGATTCTTCAATGATTTTCAGGATGGAACCACCCAAGGATGGTCCAATGGAGGAAGTTCTCCCAATCCACCTACTAATGTAGCCGATGGAGGTCCCGGAGGTGCAGGAGATGCCTATTTGGAAGAAATTAGCAGTGGGACGGTGGGTCCTGGAAGTAGAATGGTAGTTTTCAATACCAGTTCGGACTGGCAAGGTGACTACAGTTCCCTGATTGAAATCGCATTCAATGCAAGGAACACTTCCGATGAGGATTTGTTCATTCGTTTGGCATTTGAAGGCGGAAGTGATGATACCTCCATTTCTTCGACCAATTCCGTAACCGTTCCAGCCCAGAGTGATTGGGCATTTTATTCTTTAA
The DNA here is from genome assembly GCA_019634365.1 of Flavobacteriaceae bacterium. Lineage (GTDB taxonomy): Bacteria > Bacteroidota > Bacteroidia > Flavobacteriales > Flavobacteriaceae > Aureisphaera. The sequence goes on from JAHQVM010000125.1 coordinate 2,894, forward strand.
ACGTTGAGCCAGCCGAATTTACCATTATTGGTGGGGCTAATTCCGTTACAGAAGTGCTGGCAGATGTCAATGAAATTAGGATTCTCCATAGCGATACTCCTAGCTTTATTGGTGCAATTGTGGCAGCTACCTTACACTTGGACAACATTAGCACTTCCGGCCTTATTGGTTTTGAGGATAAACTGAAAACTACTTTTCAAGCAGTTCCAAATCCTGCCGTAAATTCCTTACAGTTAACTGCCCAAGTGGATATGGAAAGCTATGTCATTTACAATCTATTAGGCGCTAAAGTGGCACAAGGCATTATTGAAGGTACGCAAAAGCAAATAGATGTATCTGCCTTGCAAAGTGGTGCGTACATCATTGAGATTTCTGCTGGTAACCAATCTGTTACGCAGAAATTTTTGAAGCAATAAAGACAGATTACACCTTAAATATAGGGTTTCTTCCATGTGTAATGGAGGGAACCCTTTTTATTTTCAATATTGAATAATCTATGAATTCTGGTATTTTAAGGAAGGAATAATCCCTTTTAAAAACCATTAAATGCATTCCATCGACGGCTGGTAGTGTATGTAGTTTTACAACATTCACATAAAACCATATACGTCATGAGAATTTTCAGTTATGCCCTTACATCGATTTTATTGTTATCCATTACCATTAGCTGTCGGGTAACCGTTCCGGAGAATGATGCCAATGCCCCTGTTATTACCGTTTCTGTGGTTGAGGAGAATGCGGGTACTACCGTTATTAGATCATCCGATCCTTCGGCTTCCATTCCGGATTTTGAATGCCCTGCGGGAACGGATAACGCAGGTAATGCGATATGTTGTTATGCTACCACCATAGTAGGGGATTCGGTCGATTTTCGAGTTATCGCCACCGACGCTGGTGGTGTACGTAGCATGAATGTCACCATATTCCACAATCAAGTAAGTAATATTCGAGTGGTTAATGCACCAGAAATTACCCCATTGGTAACCAATATAGAAAATAATAACAAATACATTTCAGTAGAGTTTACAGAACCCCGGACGTCCTATATTTTGGCTTTTGAGGTGAACAATGCGGGAAATGCGTTACAGCTTTCTACTGGAGCTTATGATTACTCACAAAATATTTCATCCATTCCAGCGGTCAATACGAATGAAAGTTATGTGAGGGTAGTCGATATTCAGTCTTCTTGTTCCAATTAGTAATACAATCTAGCTCAATAAAAAAACCAGCCTTTTAAAGGCTGGTTTTTTTATTCATCTTCTTCGGCTCGTTTCAGAATATTATCGGGTAATGATTTTTTGGCTTTGGCACCCATTTTCTTCAGTTTTTCAACACTGGTTATTAAATTCCCACGACCTTCCACCAATTTATTCATGGCGGCAGAATAATCTTTTTTGGCATCATCGATTCGCTTACCCACACCAGTAAGATCCTTCACCAACCCTTCAAACTTATCGTATAAAGCTCCGGCTTGGCGCGCTATTTCAATAGCGTTACGCTGCTGTTTTTCATTGTTCCACATGGTATCGATGGTACGCAAGGTGGCCAATAGGGTAGAAGGGGTAACGATGACGATATTCTTTTCGAAGGCCTTATTGTAAAGCGAGTTGTCCGCATTAAGAGCCACGGCGAAAGCGGGTTCAATAGGGATAAACATCAGTACAAAATCGGGAGATTCAATTTCATAGAGATCTTGATAGTTCTTGCCCGAAAGTTGCTCTACATGTTTGTTGATAGAGTTAATGTGCGCTTTTAGATAGGCTTCCTTTTCTTCCTCATCGGCATTTACATAGCGATTATAGTCGGTAATGGACACCTTGGAGTCGATCACCATTTTTTTGTTGTCTGGAAGATGAATGACTACATCGGGTAACACTCGTGAACCATCATCGAGTGTAAAACTTTGCTGTACAAAATATTCCCGGTCCTTTTCAAGACCGGACTTTTCGAGAACCCGTTCTAGGACCAATTCTCCCCAATTTCCTTGCATTTTACTATCCCCTTTTAGGGCACGAGTGAGATTGGTAGCATCTTTGGTCATTTGAAGATTAAGGTCTTTTAAGCCTAGCAACTGCTCCTTTAGTGCAGCGTGCATGGTAATGCTTTCTTTTTGGGTAGTATCTACCTTTTTCTCGAACTTCTCTATTTTTTCCTGCAGGGGTTTTAAAATCGTATCGATCTGTTCCTTGTTCTGCTTGGTAAATTTTTCCGATTTGTTATCCAGGATTTTATTGGCGAGGTTTTCGAATTCCTTGGTGAACTTTTCCTGAAGTTGTTCCAATTCGTCCTTCTGCTCCAACAACTTTTTCTCCAAATGATTATTCTCCGAATTACGCCGAACGAGCTCGGAGTTCAGGAAATCCTTCTCCTTGCGAATTTCCTCCCGTTCGTTCAGTGCAGTTTCAAAACGTTCGTTCAACCGTTCTTCTTGGTCCCTCAATTGTACCAAACGTTCTTCCATTTTCCCGGATTCCGATTTATGCTTTAACCGGGCAATGAGATTCCCTACATAAGCTCCAGCTAAGGCTGAAATGGCTCCAATAAGAAAAATTATAAAGGGTTCGCTCATGAATGATATTTTGTCTAAAAGTAATAAATATTGCAGAGGTGGATTAGGGAATTTGGATGATAAAATAGAAATGGACAAGTAAAACGAAGATTTGGAAAAGTAAACCTCGATTGCAATGTTGAATTTTGTTCTGTAATCAAAAAAACTTAAAAAAATGAACAGAAAAACAGCAATTATTACAGGAGGAAGCCGCGGTTTAGGGAAGGACATGGCCTTGAATCTCGCAAAAGATGGAGTGGATATTATCTTTTCCTATCATAAGAATGAAGTTAAAGCGAATGAAGTCATTTCGGAAATAGAAGCTATAGGACAGAAAGCCGTAGCTTTTCAATTCGATGCTAATGATTTTAAGAGTGGACAACAATTCATTACCCAGAGCACAGATTATTTACAACGTGAATATGGAAATCCGAATTTCGATTTCTTGGTAAATAATGCGGGAACCGGAACCTTTAACATGATCGCGGATACCACAGAAGTCCAATTCGACGAAATGATGAATGTGCATCTTAAGAGTGCTTACTTTTTAACACAGGCGGCATTGCCTTTTATTAATGAATCTGGTAGGATCATCAATATTTCCAGTGGTTTGGCACGCTTTAGCCTTCCGGGAATGTCTGCTTATGCTATGATGAAAGGTGGCTTGGAAGTATTTACGCGCTATCTGGCAAAGGAATTAGGGGAACGCAAAATTACGGCCAATGTGATTGCTCCTGGTGCCATTGCAACAGATTTCGCCGGAGGATCCAATCGGGAGGAAGACAAACAAGCTATTATCTCCAGTATTACGGCTCTAGGACGAGTGGGCGAAGCCGAAGATATTGGTGGGACTGTTGCCTTCCTATGTTCGGAAAGAGCTGGTTGGATTAATGGACAGCGAATTGAGGTGTCTGGAGGGATGTTGGTCTAAATTCTATTTCATAACTTTATAAAGATGGAAGAATTGAAACATTTTAAAAAGATTAGCGATTATCATAAAATCGCTAATCTTTCTGCTCCTTTGCACCCCTTGATTAGTTTGGTGGATTACAGCAAAGTACGTTATCCCGATACTATTGGCGATTTGCAATGGGTACAGGACTATTATACGATTGGACTCAAGCGAAATATCCCTTATAAGTTCTTTTATGGGCAACAGGAGTACGATTTCGATGAAGGCGTTATGACCTTTGTAGCACCTAATCAAAAGATGAGTTTGGCAGGCAATCCCAATGTAACCGCAAAACCCTCAGGATGGTTACTTTTGATACATCCAGACTTTTTATGGAATACAGCGCTCGCCAAGGGAATTAAGAAATATGACTTTTTTCAATACTCAGTCAATGAAGCATTGTTCCTTTCGGAAAAAGAGGAGCAGATGATGATTTCACATTTGACCAATATCCGAAATGAATACGAGCAAAACATCGATAAATTCAGTGAAAAAATAGTGGTTTCCCAAATTGAATTGCTTCTTAATTACGCTGAGCGCTTCTATGAAAGGCAATTCATCACCCGAAAGATCTCAAATTATCAGATTTTGGAAGCGCTGGATAAGGTTTTGTTAGATAGTTTTTCCAAAGATAGTTTGGCCGAGTTCGGAATACCTTCGGTTACCACCGTTGCCGAACGTTTAAATCTGTCCCCAAATTACCTGAGTAGTTTATTGAAATCGATCACTGGATTGAGCACGCAGCGGCACATTCATGATAAATTGATTGAGAATGCCAAAGAACAATTGTCAACCACGCCACTTTCCGTAAGTGAAATAGCATATAATCTAGGGTTCGAATATCCATCTTCGTTTACGAAGTTGTTTAAAAACAAAACGGAATTATCTCCATTGGAATTTAGGAGAAGCCTTAATTGATCTAAAAAGCGTATACTATCGATTTGGAATTAGAGGACTACATCATTCAATTAACTCCTATCCCAAGGCCAAAGGCAACACTCATAGCCTCATATTTTAAGGCCCAAACAGTGAAAAAGGGGACATTATTGGTGGAGGAAGGCAAAACTAGTAAACAGTCGTATTTCCTTAAAAGTGGGATCGCCAGATGTTTTTTGTACGATCATAATGGCAACGAGATCACAACACGTTTTTATACGGCCCCGGCCACTTTGAATGATTTTCAATCCTTTTTTAAACAAGAACCAAGCAAGGAATATTATGAAACCCTTACCCATTGTGAAACCTTGACCATCGATTTGGAAGCGGTACAGTATTGCTTTCACAACATCCCCGAATTCCGCGAATGGGGACGCATGATGCTTACCATGAATTATGTAGCATTGCATGAACGGATGATCTCCTTTCATAAGTTCGATGCCAAGGAGCGTTATCTCGAATTGCTAAAGCAGAAACCACAAATTATCAAAGAAGTTCCCCTTAAGTATGTTGCTAGTTATTTGGGCGTTACCAAGTATTCTTTGAGTCGGATCCGCAAGGAAATCATAACTTCTCCCTAATCCCATCAAAAGTTGCCATAGGGCAACACACATCATACGGGTGTATCGTTGTTTTGTAAAAAAAATAAAACAATGATGGAAGTATCGATCACACAAGTGCCCCTTTGGATTTCAATTTCGTTTGCCATTCTCATGTTAACCGTTCCCGCTTGGCTAATAGCACAAACCACCAAGAATGCATTGGCAGCTTCCGGAAATCCATCCGTTATGGTCATTAGGAATAGGGTTCTTTTGTTCTATTTCCTGTTTTTTGTGGTAATCGCTATTATTTCCCTATCCGGTTTTTTCATGAAGAATACCCTTCCGCCCAGAGTCATTATATTCGCAGCGATTCCTTTGTTTCTTTTCTATGTGATTTTTGTACAAAGAAGACCTTGGTTTAAAACTGCTTTCGAGCATGTGACCTTAGAAGGACTTATACAGATACACCTATTCCGTTTCGTTGGTATATTCTTCTTCCTATTGTATGCCGAAGACGCTTTACCTAAAACTTTCGCTTACATAGGTGGGGCCGGAGATGTACTTACCGCTTTATTCGCGATTCCTACCCTGTATTTTTTGAAAAAGAAGGCCAAGCTTGCCAAAACCCTTGTTTGGGCTTGGAATATTTTTGGTCTCATGGACATCCTCTCAGTACTAACCACGGCTATAATTACCACACAGTTAGCCATCACAAATAATGAACCCGGTGTTCAACAGTTTGGTAGTTTTCCATTTAGTTGGATTCCCACTTTTGCACCTGCTACCATTATCTTTCTTCATTTGCTGATTTTTAGGAAATTAACCTCAAAAAAATAGATAGATGTAATTGAATTTGTCTTTTGCACATATGATCTACTTTATGGTATCTTTATGATTCAACCATTAGATGAACGAAACTATGACAGCCACCACCATAGAAGAAGTGATAGGCTTTTTGGATGAAATCATTCAGGATGCCAAGAATACCCAAAGCACCTCGGGCTATTTCGCTGCTTTGTACCGTCGCGTAACCCTTGAAGTAAAATCCAAATTGGGACAAGGGTATTTCGACGACGATGCGCGTATGGAACTCTTGGACGTTACCTTTGCCAACCGTTATTTGGCTGCCTACACAGAATATATGGGAGGTCAAGACCCCACCAAATCTTGGCAGGTCGCTTTTCATGCTACCGAAAACAGCAAACTGATCGTATTACAGCATTTATTGGTGGGCATGAACGCCCATATCAATTTGGATTTGGGCATAGCCGCTGCCGAAATTACCGATAAGGATTCCATTCAAAGCTTGCAAGGGGACTTCAACAAGATCAATGATATTTTAGGGGCCTTGGTAGATGAAGTAGAGAATGACTTGGTAGAGATTTGGCCTTTTTTATTGTGGATACTGAAGGTTACGAAAAAAGTGGACAACTTTCTAGTCAACTTCAGTATGAGCCTAGCAAGAGATGGTGCCTGGAAGTTCGCCAAAGAAATAGTGCTGGAAAAGGGAACGCCCAAATGGGATGAAATGATTTTTGAACGGGATGGAAAAATTGAAACACTGGGGAATTCCATTGTAAATCCCGGCCGTATCGAAAGATTCATTTTTTGGATCATCAGGATCAGTGAACGCGGAACTGTGGCCGACAAGATTGCGGCATTGGAAGAGTATTTTGAACTCCAATTAATAAGATTACAAATATGGTTTTGTAACAAATATCCACCATAGGCATACAGATAGTAATAGCAACTCCTAAGTAACCGAAAAACTATGATCAATACTTTTCTCAAAGCGAAACACTGGCAATTATTTATCATCATGATTGGAATCCCATTGGTTTTTCAATTCGTATTTATGGGATCGATCATCTTCACCACCTTCGATGACACTGCTAATTTTGAGGACGTGTTGAGCCCGATGACTTATTTCCCATTTATCATGATCATTTTTATGGTAGTTTTCTTTGGTTGGTTTTGGTCCATGGGCATCGGTCTTCAGAAATTTATCCCAGAAGACTTGCGCCTGAATACGGGTAAGTTTAAGTTTTTCCTCATTTTCCCGTTCATTTATATCATATTGTTCCTTGCCCTTTTCATGGGACTTTTCATGAATATTGATAACCTAGGGTTCCATCCGGGAATCAGTATATCGTTTATATTCCCATTGCATTTGTTTGCGATGTTCTGTATGTTTTATCAGTTATACTTTGTAGCAAAAACCATTAAGACGGTAGAATTGCAACGGGAGGTGACTTTTAGTGACTATGCCGGGGAATTCTTTCTGTTGTGGTTTTATATGATTGGTATTTGGATCATCCAGCCCAAACTCAACAAGTTTGTTAGCAATCCTCCGGAACAACCGCTTATTGAAAAGTATTCGTAGTTATTTTACACTAAACCGTCCCGTTTTGGTGTCGAAATAAATGGAGTCCTTCGGAAACAAATCCTCAAAATGCCCACCGGAAATTAAATTACAAGGTTCATCCATGACCATAGAATCAGGGGTCATGACCATCATTTTATCCGACAACTGAATCGCCAAATCTATTTCATGGGTTGAAAACAGTATGGTTTTAGAAGTATCATTGGCAAGCCGTTTCAGCAGCTTCAGGATATAGGCACGATGGTATAAATCCAAATGGGTAGTGGGTTCGTCCAAAATGATGAGCGGAGTGTCCTGTGCCAAAGCCCTGGCAATGGCGACGCGCTGCATCTGTCCGTCGCTCAACTCAAAACATTTTCTGTCTTTAATCTCGTTGGTATCGGTTTGTTCCATGGCCCACAGAATCATTTCTTTGTCTAAGTCGCTTAATGTACCCAACCAATTGGTGTGCGGTTGTCGGCCTAAGGAAATGAATTCGGTAACGGAAAGGTTTTTCGAACTAGGGGCTTCGGTCAATACCACACTCAGCTGCGTCGCTAATTCTGAATGAGGATAGGAGGAAAGGGCTATTCCTGAAATATACACCTCACCTTCCAAAGCCTTTTGCATACCACTTAAGGTACGGAGTAAGGTAGATTTTCCGATACCATTGGCACCTACCAAGCCTATCAATTCGCCTTCCCTAAATTCAAAATCCATGCGATCGGCAATGATATGCTTGGCTTTTTTGGAGGAATACCCAATACTGAGTCCCTGCGCCTTCAAAATACGATGTGTATCCGTAATAGTCATTAGAATATCAATTTACGTTTTCTTACCAATAACCAAATCACAACGGGTGCTCCAATGAGCGAAGTAATCGCATTGATGGGTAAGGTATATTCTGAAGAAGGCAACTGCGCCACGGTATCGCAAATCAGCATAATAATGCTTCCGAAAAGTAGTACGGAGGGAATTAAAACTCGATGATCTGAACTGGTGATCCATTGCCGGGTAATATGGGGAACGGCCAAGCCAATAAAGGCAATAGGGCCGGCAAAGGCGGTAATGGCTCCGGCCAAAATACTGGTCGATATGATAATGAGCAAGGTGGTTCTTTTTAATCGTACCCCAAGACTGCGGGCATAATTTTCACCCAGTAAGAGGGCATTCAGGGATTTGCTGGAAATGACGGCGATAAAAAGCCCCAATAACGTACAAATACTTAGGATCCCGATGCCGCTCCACGATTGGTTGCCCAAACTACCGAACGACCAAAACACGTATTGTTGCAGTTTTTCTGCATTGCTAAAGTAAGACAGCACCGCTACCACTGCAGCTGTTACGCTTCCAAACATAAGCCCAATAATAAGAATGGCCATGGTGTCTTTTACACGAAGGGTTACTGCCAATACAGCCAATAATACCAGAAAGCTTCCCAAGGCAGAAGCAATCACCAAACTCCAGGAACTGGTAAGCCAACCGCCCAGCATGCCTCCAAAAATGCCGGCCCCCAAGATAAGAATGGCCACACCCAAACTGGCACCGCTGCTTAACCCCAGAACGAATGGGCCCGCCAAGGGATTCCGAAAGAGGGTTTGCATGAGTAATCCCGAAATAGCCAGACCGCTTCCCACCAAAATGGCTGTAATGGCCTTGGGCAATCTGTAGTCTACAATAATATAGTGCCAAGAAGATTTGGATACTTCTCCGCCTGTTAAGCCTTTAAATACTTCCGAAAAAGGGATGGAAACCGATCCCAAACTCACATTCACCAAGAAAACGGCTACCAGTAAGATCACCAGTGCAATGAAAATGCGGCTATAGGATCGTGGGGATTTCATTCTTCAAGCTGTGAAAAAAAGTACAACTCGTGTTCTGGAAGCACATCAGGATGCAGAATTTTGATGATATCCTTGAGTACGAGATCGGGCCGGTTGGGCGCCAATTCGTAGTACAAAACCCCGCCGGTTGCTCCTTTTTTATTGGTAAAACTGTAAACCTCCTTGTTTTTGAAGGCATCAAATTCTGTGTAGACGGTATGGGCCGCTTCCATTTGGGATTGGCTTGTAAATTGTCCTGGGCCTATCCAAAATTGGGCTTGTTGACCTTTTTCCAACACAGATTCAAGATTCAGCGAAAGACTTCCGGTGCCTTCACTGTCCTTCCATAAATAAGTGCCATGGGCGTCTTCAATGAACTGCGCTGCCCAACTATCACCTTGGGGCAAATACCAGATGTCTTTATACATGGCGCCACTCAAAACGGTAGGAGAGGTGGCACTATTTGCGGCCAAGGTTTTGGCTTCTATATAATCCCTTTCGATTTCAGAAAAAATTCGATTTGCTTCTTCTTGTTTATTGAAAAGCGCACCGAAGAATTTAATCCATTCGGCTTTTCCCAAAGGATGGGTTTCGGTCCAGTCACTATTGTACAATACGGGAATACCCATCTTTTTGATATTCGCTACGGTCTTGTTGGAACCTTCCACAGCAAAGGTGACTACAACCTCCGGATCCATATCGATAAGGACTTCGGTATTGAGGTCTTCATTTTTACCCAATTCCTTGATTTTTCCTTCGGCAATCAAACTTCTGGTCGTTTCAGAAGAAATGTAATCCAAGTTGGGAAACCCTATGAGCGATTCTGCCTGCCCCAGCATTTCCAAGGACGGAATATGGGTAGTGGAAGTAACCACAAGATCATTCACAGGAACTTTTAAAACGGCATCGGTTTGGTTCTCAGCCTTGATAGGGCCATCCTCAAACTTAAGCAAATAGCGGAAGCTAACATCGGCTCCCGGCCATGGATTGGTAAGGGTTATGATTTTATGGGTTTCGAACGTCTCTATAGTGAAACCTTTCGCATACTTAATTTCTACGGGGCCTGTAAGCGCTGCATTCTCCGAAGTATTGGTTTGCTTGCAACTTACCACTAACAAGGCCAACGAAATGAACAGAAATAGTTTTTGCATGCTCAAAAATAGGGGTTTTTATTTGGTGCTGCCTCTTAACTGCCTTATTTTCGCATCGAATTTTGGTGAGGGTTTTTCGTTACTGAAGAACTTTCTTAAAAGGGAATTTGGTGCAAAACCAAAGCTGTTCCCGCAACTGTAAGCCGTCGCGTTTGAACGCGATAGTGTACAACTTCAACACCACTGTTCTGTTTTTGGAATGGGAAGGTATACACGTAGGCGAGCCAGGAGACCTGCCAGTTTTCACTTTTGTCAAACTTTCGGGATAAAGGTTTGGGAACGTAAGGGGAGCGGTTTGCGCTTTCGTTACTTCTATCTTTTTCCGTTTTTAATCATTTAGAATGAAAAAAAACTTATTCTGGGCATGGGTCCTTTGTGCGTGCAACCTAACCTTCGCACAAGAAACTCAAAAGGTAGAGCAATTGGACTCGGTATTTATAGATACCAAGGTTCCATTGGCTCGAAAAAACAGCGGTAAGGTGGTGGTTTCCATCACGGCCGAAGATCTTAAACAACACATGGGAAAGAGTGTTGCAGAAATCGTAAATGAGGTTTCAGGAATTGAAATCAATGGGAGTCGGAGCAACGACGGACAAAACCTCGGATACTTTGTTCGTGGCGGACGTAACCGTCAGGTGGTGATCATGGTCGATGGGGTTCCATTGAATGATCCATCGCAAATCGCCAACGATTACGACCTTCGATTGGTGCAGGCGAGTACTGTTGAATCGATCGAAATTGTAAAGGGAGCTTCTAGTGTGCTTTATGGAAGTGGCGCCGGAACCGCCGTGATCAGTATTCAAACCAAGAAGGAATCCAAAAAGGGACTTTCCGGGGATTTTACAAGTAGTATTTCCACCAACGATCCGGCCGATGCCGAAAACCCACAGATTGGGCAGTTTGTGAATCATGCTACTATCAACGGAACGGCAAGGAAATTCATGTACAATGCAAGTTTTAGCAATCGCTATACCGATGGACTTTCGGCTGTGGCTGCACCAGATGGAGAGGGTGAATTCGAAGCCGATGTTTTCAATAGTTTTAGCGCTAAGGCAGATTTGGGCTACAAAATCACCGATGCCATTACTATAAAGCGGTTTTTCGTTGTGGACCAGTTTGAGACCGAATTCGACGATTTTAGTTATGTAGACGCGGATAATCTGTCGACTACGGAGCAATTGAGAACGGGCGGAACCTTCCGTTGGAAATACAATAAGGGAAGTTTGGTGATTAATGATAGTCACGGTTGGATTGAGCGTGATATCGCGTCTTCTTTTCCTTCCCAATTCGATGCTACGAGCAGCACGTTCGATGCCTATGCCAGTTATCAGGTTATGGATGAATTGACCGTTTTGGCTGGGGTGAATGGAAATTTCAGTAAGTTCAATTCGTTCTCCATTCCTTTTGGTGCCACCGATTTCGTGCAAAACGTGGATGAGGAGACCGCCAAATTCGATATCATCGATCCCTATGTGAATGCGACCTATATTTCCGACTTCGGATTGCAGGTGAATGCAGGGGCTCGGTTGAACAATCACAGTAATTATGGCACCCATGTGGTGTATAATGTGAATCCGTCGTACGGCTTCGATTTTGGCAATAACAATCTGAAGGTGCTTGGTTCGTATAGTACCGCATACATTACACCTTCTTTGTTCCAATTGCACGATCCATTGTACGGCAATGAGGAATTGGAACCGGAAGAGAACACCACGATCGAAGGAGGTTTAGAATTTACTGCGGGCAAGGACTTTCGGGTGAGTGCCGTGTATTTTACGAGGAATGAGGTCAATTTTGTGGATTTCGTAACGGTAGATCCGGAGTTATTTGTTTTTCAATACCGGAACATTTCGGATGAATTTGATACGAGTGGAGTAGAGGTAGAGGTTTCCAAAGACTTTGGCGACACTTTTAAAGTAGGTGCCAATTACACCCATACCCAGGCCGACGACCGATTTGCTTTGCGAATTCCAGAACACAAAGCCAATGCCCGTGTAAGTTACACGCCAGATAGCAAAACGTTCGTAAGTCTAAGCTATTTATACACCAGTGAACGGGACGATAGCTTTTTCAATCCAGAAACCTTTGTAAGTGAGGCGGTGGTATTGGAGAGTTTCGGATTGCTGAATCTCTCGGCCAGCCGACAGTTCACCGAGAACATCCGCGTGTTTGCTGGAGTGAGCAATATCCTGGATGAGGCATACGAAGAATTGTATCGTTTCCAAACACGGGGTAGAAATTATCAACTAGGAATTCATCTGAGTTTTTAATCGGATCTTTCATAATTGTTTGCAGGACCCCAACGGAAGCGTTGGGGTTTTTTGATGGGGTTTGGGTGGTCGCTTCTCAATAAAAAAGTGTTAGATTTATATCGATAACATAAGGATATTAGGAGTGAGCCAAATATCTATGCGTATTGGCAATTAAAGAATTGAAATGGCGACAGACGGTACTAAAATTATAGATGGGGATACAGCTCACGATACGTATTGGGGCATTATG
>JAHQVM010000126.1 GCA_019634365.1 Flavobacteriaceae bacterium
CACCACATTTTTTACTTTTTCAGGATAACTCAAGGCTACAGCAAAACTCAGGATAGTTCCCTGACTAAAGCCTAAAAGGGTAATGTTGTTTGAATCAACAGGATATTGATTGCAGATTTCATCAATGACCTTCACGATGAGGTCCCGGGATTCCTTGGCTTGTTCATCATCGCTGAACTTTCCATCGTTCGCATCGAAATAGATTTGATACCACGCATTTCCGAAAGGTTGCATGGGTATGGGAGCTTTCAACGCTATAATGGCATATTCGCTTGGAAGTTCCGAAGCAAAAGAGAACAAATCATTTTCATCGCTGCCATATCCATGAAGCATAATGATGGTTGGAGCATTTTCCGTTTGGGAACTAGGACGATAATTGTGTTCGAGGGAAAGAGATTTCTTCATGGATCAAAAAAATATGCCGCAAGGTACGATCCCTACGGCATTCAAAAAAAGTATTTAAATATTGTTTATCCTATTCCTTTAAACCATTCTTGGAATTGTTCTCCAAGTACTGGAATAGGCTTCTTTTCGCCTTGAAGGGCTCCGATAAACCCGAGGATCCATAAAACCAAGAGAGCAATTTGAATAACCCATGCAACGATGCCAATACCCAAAACCTGCGAAACAACACTCAAAGCTACTGCAATAAGCATGATCCCTAGCATTTGCCTAATATGAAAGCTGCCTAATTCTGTTTTGTCGCTGTTATTCATAATCAAAGCTATGATCCAGCCAATTAGCGTTAAATAGGAAATGATTGCTACTGTTTTTCCATTATCAGATGTGGATGTTGACATAGTTTACGATGTTTATGGTTAGTGATATCTTGTCTTTAAAGATAGCGAGTCTAATCCAAAAACCGAAACCAGGTCTGAAATTTCTCACTTAAAAAAGGAATACCCACCTTTCTTTTGAAGATGGCCATGAGAAGACAGAATAACCAGAGACATGCAGTGGTCCAATACACATAAAATCCTATGGCATACGATTGTAGCGCCACTGCGGCGAACAAAAGAATGACCAACCCAAACATATTTTTAATATGCCAAGCGGCAAATTCGTCTCTGTCGTTATCCTTATTGAGGAAATAGGCGATGATGAGGCCAATAAAGGTACAATAAGCCACAATGGCTTTGGTATGCCCTGTGATGTTACTCATTGATAACCGATTGATTTCTGTTGATGATTCCGTAGACATTTCCAGTCATAGGATATCCCAGTAAGGAAGCATTTTTCGAGGTGGAAAGGATACTTTCTTCGGAGAATACCCAATCACCTTTGGGCGTAAAAAGCGTGAGATCTGCCTTTTCTCCTTCAACGATCGGATGCTCATCTACACCAAATACTTTTTTAAGCCCGGTTAATCCTTTGATGGCAGTCTCAAGATCTATTTCACTTAAAAGTGCCCCAAAACTGCTTTCCAGTCCAATACTTCCAAAATAGGCATGATCAAACTCCGTACGTTTATGTTCTATATCTATAGGATTGTGGTCGCTTGTAATACCATCTATAGTGCCATCGGCCAAACCTTTCAGGAGGGCTTTTCTATCTTTTTGTGTGCGCAAGGGAGGTAGTAGTTTATAGCTGGTATCGAAAGTGTCCAGCACATCATCTGTTAGGCAAAGATTGTGAACGGCAACACTACAACTCACGTTGAGTCCCTTCTTTTTGGCCTCTTTGATGAGTTTCACGCTCTTTTCGGTAGAGATGGTCGGGATATGCAATGAGCCTCCTGCATATTCTAAAAGATATAGATCGCGCGCAATCTGCAATTCTTCTGCCAGTGCTGGTATTCCCTTCAATCCCAATTTGGTACTGTTTTCTTCTTCATTCACCACGCCATTCTTGGCGACAGATTTTTCGAAGGGGAAGGACTGCACCAGTCCTCCGAAGTTCTGGGCATATTGAAGGGCGATTTTCAATAAATTGGGGTTCTTTACCGGCTTTTTGTAATCATAAAAAGCAATGGCGCCCTCATTGTGCATATCGTACAATTCCGCCAGGTCGATTCCCTCGCTCTTTGTAGTTAATGCTCCAATGGGGTACACGGTTACGGGACTATGATATGCTTTGGTTTTTAAGAACTTTACCTGCGATTTAGAGTCGGTTACAGGGAAAGTATTGGCATTGATTCCTACTGAGGTAAATCCACTCTGGGCTGCGGTTTGCAGTCCGTTTTCCAACGTTTCACGTTCCTCATAACCGGGTTCGCCAAAACTAACGCTCGGATCGAACCATCCTTGTGACACATGTAGGTTGTTAAAGGTAACGGTAGTGCTCTTTGAATCGGGAAGTGAAGCGGCGATTTTCTGAATGACACCGTCTTGGATGAGAATGTCCCGCTTTTTGCCATGGTGCTTGCTCGCAGGATCTATGATGGTGGCCGATTTTAAGAGTATATCCATACGTTAGTTCTTCAAGAATTTTAAGATCAACATTTCCCCAAGGAGAAAAACTATGGCAAAAATAACAAACCATTTCCAAAAGGAACTTATTTTGTTATCCGAAGCAATGGTTTCGAATAGTTGGGAAACCGAATTGTGCACCGTAATACCTTCCCATTCTTCAGCGTCACCATATAATAACCTACTTTCCTCCCGTGGATAATTGTAGGCAACATATTCCAACATCGTTTCACCTTTTTCAGCAGTATAGTTGCCAGAATGTGAGGGAGTATCTGTTGTGGTGATGGACACACTGTTCGCTTTGGTTTGCTGTAAGGGGATAAAACTTTGAAGGCTGTCCTTTAAACTAACGATTTCGTCCTGTGTTAAGGTAACGGGAATCGCGTACGTATTGGTCTTGCCAATTTCATAGTATAGCTCTGGTAAGGGAAGGCTTTGCTGTGCCATATTGATGAGCGTAGGAACAATGAGCGGCGAACTCTTAAAGTTGGAATTTTCTGAAGAGTAAGCAGCCGTACCAACGCTCACTTTTCCCTGTTGTACCATAAAGGGTTTTCCGTCTTCAAAGCTAAGCAGGGGAGCAGCATTGCTACTCAATTCCAAAAAGGAATTTACTTTTGGAAATTGGAAATTGGTCACTTTCTTTTCAAAAACACTCGAGTACAAGGGATGCGAAAAGTTGATTTTTGAAATGTTCTTGGCAACGTTTACTTCTGAAGAGAAACTACCTATACCCAAACTATTCAATAAGATATTGTAGGAGGTAATATCACTGTTTACTGAAGGGATCACCAAAAGACTTCCACCGCCATCGCTAAAAGCTTTTAAGCTATTGATAAGGGATACGGGCACCGTTTCCAATTCATTCAGTACAATAAAATCCTGGGTAGCAATATCACTGTAATTTACAGCATCATGGGTTTGCTGAAGGTATTCATATCCCGATTGATCGAACAATCGCTGAAGGAAATTAGAGCTCGCCTGATTAATCGATAGTACTTTGATTCTTTTTGGTGTGTTTACACTAAAGAACAAACTGTTGTCGTAGGGTAGGTCGGCATCGGTAATACGCAGTTCTCCTTGAATGCCTTCCAAATTCTCCAAAGTAAAGGATACGGTGTTGGATTTGTTTTCAGAAAAATCAACCCCAGTTTTTGCAATGAGCGAACCTTGGCCAAAAAGCGAGATAGGCACATTCTCGGGCACTTCTCCTTCGGCAGAGACCACCACATCCAATTGAAGCCCAGTTTGCGAAGCTTCCCGAATGTAGGCGGTGTCTATGGATATATTATTGGCCGTTACTGGTTGCAATGCAACCACATCGGTTTTGATACCTTCCTTAAGTTCAGGGAATGATTGGCTATTCTGAAGATCGGTAATGAGAATGAGACGTTTGTCCGCAGCTGGGTTATCCGAAAACAACTGATTTCCTTTCAATACCGCCTCCTCCAAGGTAAGTTGTGTATGTGAGGGTCGAAGGGAAAGCACCTCTCCTTTTAAATCACTTTGGGATACATTCCTTTGGGTATCGTCGTTGGTGAACCAGGTTAGTTTTTCGCTACCCTCGAGCAATTCGTACAACTGTTGTTTCGCCCTTGCCAAGAGGGGACCATTAGCACCTTTTGCTTGCATGCTAAAGGAATTATCCAAATACAGAACAGTTTCCTTTTCTTTGTTCAGTGCGGTTTTGGAAGCACTAAAGGGTTGTGCAAACGCCAATATGATACACGCCAAGGCCAGTAATCGCATGAGCAGGGTAAGCCACTTTTTGAGCCTTGAACTTTTGCGGGTTTGTAAGGTGACCCTTTTTAAGAAAGCTACATTGGTGAACTCGACCTTTTGAAAACGCCTAAGCTGAAATAGATGGATGAATATGGGAATAAGGAGCAGGAGTAAAGCGTAAAGTAGTTCCGGGTGTTTAAACTGCATTCCTTTAAAATTGGCGTCAAAGATATGAAATGGAATATAAAAATAAACGCTTCCCGATTGGAAAGCGTTAAAATCTTGGTAAAAGAAGTATTTAGGTTTTCTTTAGCTTGAGTTCCGGTTTTTTCTCTTCCACGGGTTCTTCTTCACCATTGCCCCCTCCGAACAGTAATGGGGTACTGGTATAGCTGGTTCCAAAGTTAACCGCCGCATAGTACACTTGGTCCACAGCGCTTTTTAATTCTTCATCCGATAATGGACTTAACGGATGAATAAACACCGACCACATGATGTTGTTGGATAGCGCATATTTAACGTCTAGGGCCGTATGGAAATTGGCCGCAAGACAGTCTAACAAAATGTCTTCGTTCAACTTGTCTACTTCTACGATGGGTGCGATAATACGCATACGATCGTTGGTTTCGTCGGTAATGACCATCATGGGAACCTCGTTGTACACCAATTGCCAGCGACCCGAAACTCCATCGATGGAATCCACTTTCTCTGTGAGAAGTGTTTCTAGGCGCTCATTATTCATTTGCGCAAGGGTGGGTAACGAAAGTAAAAGGGCGAAAAGTAAGAGAATCCGTTTCATACAGAGCAATTTACGACTTTGTCGATAGAATCTGGTAAAACTAACAGGATTTGAATAGGGTATTCCCTTTCCCTGTTGCAATTTTTATTACATTGAAGATTCTTCACAACAATATTAAATTATGGGGTTAAAAATTAAGTGGAATTCAGAACGAATATTGAGTTTGTCTGCCATGTCTATCAGTTTTATCACACTTATAATTTTTATTCACCAGACCAATTTAATGAGCAGGCAAAACCATTTGTCCATTTTGCCTTATTTGTCACTATCGGTTTCTAATAGTCCAGGAGACAGCTCGATGAGATTGTCTCTGGAAAACCACGGTGTTGGCCCTGCCATCATAGAAAGTGTGATCCTTAATTACCAAGGAAAACAGTATAATATGGTGCATTACGATAATGAAGTCTTTACATTTTTTAAGAATCAAAAACCTCAATTGGATAGTATTAAGGTAATTTCCTATTCCACACTGGATCCGGGAATGGCCATCCCTGTGAATGTTTCGTATACCATTTTAGAGGTATCAGAGTCTCCCCAAGATTATCAACTCATGCAAGGTACTTTGAATGAACTCCTTGAAAATGGTTTGGACTTTGAGATTGTGTATCGATCCATCCAGAATGAACGTTGGAGAATAACCAATAATTCGCAAGGCCCAGAGCAATTGGATTAATCAAGTTGTCTTTCTGTGCTTTGAAGCTAGAATTTTTCGAATACCCCCAATCCAAAAAGGGCGAAGTCGTATTTAACAGGATCTTCTGGATCCAATTTGCGTAAAGAATCATCCAATTCGGCCAACGCTTTGGCATCGTTTTGTTTGCGTTTTAAAAGACCCAATTTTCGGGCCACATTTCCTGAATGCACATCCAGTGGACAGGAAAGCTGGGCTGGCGATATTGACTTCCAAATACCAAAATCGACCTTGGTAGTATTGGGGCGTACCATCCAGCGTAAGAACATATTCAAGCGTTTGGCGGCACTGTTTTTAAGCGGATCGCTTACGTGTTTCTCGGTCCGTGGTAAATGATCCAAGGCAAAGAAATCCTTTTTGAAAAGGGATAAGGCGTGCTGGAGCGGTTGTTCTGCGGTATGTGCAGCTATGGCACTTTCAAGTCCGCCTTTCTTGAGATACAAATACTTCAGGGCGCGAATGAAATAGGTGAGATCGTCACCATTGAAGGTGCGATGCACAAAATGTGTGAGTGGTGCGAGGTCGGTTTCAGAATGATTCATGATGAAATCATAGGGTGTATTACCCATGAGTTGAACCAACCGATGGCCATTATTGATGATGCTCTTGCGATTTCCCCAGGCTATCGTAGCCACAAGGAATGCAATGATTTCAATATCCTCTTTCTTCTGATATAAATGCGGAATCTGAATGGGGTCAGAGTCAATAAAGGTAGGACTGTTGTACAGCGCTACTTTTTCATCCAAAAAATCCTTGAGTTCTTGAGCCTTCACTTATTGGGAAACGATTTGACCATCCTGCATGACCAACTTGCGGTCTGCCATCTCGGCCAATTCTTCATTGTGGGTAACAATGACAAAGGTGTGACCAAATTCGTCCCTCAGTTTAAAGAACAAGTTATGCAGTTTTTCGGCACTTTCTGTATCGAGATTACCACTGGGTTCATCCGCTAGAATAACAAGAGGATGATTCATTAGCGCACGGGCCACGGCCACACGCTGTTGTTCTCCACCCGAAAGCTCGTTGGGTTTATGATGTGTTCTTTCTTCCAAACCTAAAAAAGAGAGTAGTTCTAAAGCTCTTTTCTCTGCTTCGGTTTTGGGTGTTTTCTTTATAAATGCGGGAATGCACACATTCTCAAGTGCTGTGAATTCTGGCAATAATTGGTGGAATTGAAAAATGAATCCCAAATGCTCGTTTCTGAATTTGGCCAAGGCCTTACGATTCAATTGACCCACCTCAGTGTTATCAATAGACAGGTTTCCCTCCGAAGGAGAATCCAAGGTCCCTAGAATCTGTAATAAAGTGGTTTTACCAGCTCCTGAAGCCCCGACAATGGAAACGATCTCTCCCTTGTTGATTTCAATGTCCACGCCTTTCAGCACATGGAGATCACCGTAGTATTTGTGAATGTTTTTCGCAGAGATCATGCTTCGGAATAATGCGTGAAAATACTACTTTCCATAGGATCTACAAAGCCTCACTATTCTTATTGAAGAGGTATTTTACATTGTTGTAATCGATAAAGTAAGTAATCCTTAGTGAAAGGGTATGCTGCAGAGGTTCATCGAACAGATTGCCCAAACTCTCTGTGTAGTTAAGAGTGGATTGCTCGTCCTGTTTAAAAATCTGGTTACGATAAAGGAAAGTGGCTTCACTTCCCGGAGCGAAGCGCCAGCGGAAACTGAGGTCCAAATTCCAAATATTAAAATTTCGGTTGGGATCGTTTTCGCTCGTATCATAATCGGTTAGGGTGCGAGTACCATCTTCATTCAAGGTCCAGAAAATGTCATCGCTGTAATCGGCAATGCTCCAAAAATTTCTGAATCGTAAATCAATGGCCTTGTAAGGGTCGAAATTGTAACTGGCTGTAATTTCGTTTTCCAAACTCCTAATATCCCTTTGTCCAAAGAAAATGTCCACATCGT
This sequence comes from Flavobacteriaceae bacterium, assembly GCA_019634365.1. Classification (GTDB taxonomy): domain Bacteria; phylum Bacteroidota; class Bacteroidia; order Flavobacteriales; family Flavobacteriaceae; genus Aureisphaera. The sequence continues at coordinate 7,549 of JAHQVM010000126.1, forward strand.
TATTGTCGATCCACCCAAACATATCATTCCGGATGGATAGATCGGTAGAAAGAATTACGAGGAACTTATCCGAAAAACGGTAACGGGGCGATATATCCATGAAATACTGGATCTGTGGGCCTTCAAAAGCCCTGCGGTGGCCAACTCCGATGTCATAGGCAAATTTCTTGCGGTAATCGGAAGAACACCATATCCTTCCGCCCAAATTACGGGGAAACTCCACAAATCTACCTTCCACACGCGGTTCGAAATAATCCTTATTCTTGGAATTGTACCCAACAAATCCGCCAAATGCAAAGCGCTCTCGTGTAACGAAGAACCAATTCGCATTCACATTATTGCCCGTTTCCACACTGGGACTGTACAGTCGTCTATGGCGAACGGTTAAGTTGAATCGGTACGTATTGAAAACCTTGGTAGGTTCAAAGATCTGATAGGATGCCCCAGCCACGAAATTGTTGAAATTATTACGGAAATTGAGCCCAAGATCATTAATGTCTAGGGTGGTATTCGCAAAGTCATGCCCAACGCGGTATCTAAAATTCCCTTTTATTTTAAAGAGATCGAACTCCGATTGGAAACCCGTTTCCCATCCTTCGGCTCTATGAACGTTGCTTACAATGGCTCTTCCCGACGTACGGAAATTGTTGCCTTTATCTGCCACATCGAAGACAAAGGCCGATGTGTTAGCATCCCTAAAATGACCGTCCCGCGTTACATTGGTATTGATGAGCGAAATGGATGAATTATCATTGAATTGCTGATCCAAAACAAAAATGTTGTAGTTGGTCAAGGGTTCTACTAATACGTCCCGTACATCGCCTGTAATGGTATCTGTTACCTCAGCATAGGTTTTCTCTGTGATGGCATTAAAGAATCCTACTCCTAATTTGTCTTTGGTTCTTCCCGATATTTTTAACGCGTTAAGAAGGTTTACTTTGGAAGGAAACTCGGAGACTTCTTCGTGTTCTCCTAAATCCCCAACATCCCCAGTTGGGGCATTACCCACTCGACGGGAAAAGAAAATGCGCCCTTTGGTAAAGAGATCGATCCCCTCGGTAAAGAACTGTCGTTGCTCCGAAAATGTCTGTTCAAAGGGGCCAAGGTTTAAAATCACTTCATCGAATGCAGCCTGTCCAAAATCGGGAATCAAGGTAGCATCCAACGTAAAACTGTCGCTTAGGCCATACTTAATATCCATTCCCGCGGTAAAATCGGTCTCTGTTTCCCCGTCGAAGCTGGAAACAACTCCCTGAGCGAAAGGGAATAGGGTGAGTCGAACGGGCGGATCTATATTACTAACTCCGGTAACATTTCCGCTATACTGGGATTCGGTTCCCTTCGAAATGTCGATAAAATTCCAGGTATACGTTTCATTTTTAGACTGTACCCTTCGGTAAAAGTTAATGCCCCAATCCTGAACTTCAACTTCGGGGAATCGCAGGGCATTGTAGGGAATCCTGAATTCTGCATACCAGCCTTTTGCATCTTTAGAAACACGGCACTCGAAAACGACGTTATAGCTAAAGTCGAAATCATTTTGCGTGGCAATGGCATCGCCTATGGTTCCTGCACTGGTAACGAAAAAATGGGTTTCGTTAATTCCGTCATTATACGTGTTAAGGGCTATGGCAAAATGATCTGCCTGTACGAACACCTCATCACGCTGGGAAAACTGACTCAGTATATTTTCTGGGTCGGGATCATTCATATAAGCCGCCACATATACATTCTTGTCGTCATAGGCCATTTTCACTTCCGTCTTATAATTGGGATCTACATCTCCTTCGTTTCCTGGCTGATACATATTAAAATCACTATAAGCCGTTAAGGAATTCCAGATAGCATCGTCTAATACCCCGTCAATTTTGGGAGGATTCGTAATTCGCTGAGCTTCTAAAGTTTTCTTTTCCTGTGCGTAAATAGTGATAGAAGTAATGAATAAGAAAAGAATCAGGAAAAGATATTTCATTGATGGATAGTAAGCCGTTAGTGTTTCAAGGGTAAAAGTAATCCTCTCCCAAAAAGTGCGATATTAATGAAAAGTTAAATACAGCAGAGAATGTTAAATCCGTAATTTTTTAACATTAACTTTGGAATATCTTACATGAAAAACACAGAAAAAATTGTATTTGCTGGCGGGTGTTTTTGGTGCACCGAAGCCGTTTTCCAGAGAATTAGTGGAGTAGAAGCAGTGGTTTCCGGTTATACCGGAGGCAACATTAAGAATCCGGCATATAGAGAGGTTTGTTCGGGAAGAACCGGACATGCCGAGGGGATCCTTCTCACCTATGATCCGGAGGTCATAGATATCAATACCTTATTAGAGGTGCACTTCGCCACCCATGATCCTACCACTTTGAATCGACAAGGGAATGATGTGGGTACCCAATACCGTAGTGAAATTTTTTATACCACCGAAGCGCAGCGAATGGCATCTGAAGCATTTATCCAACTCTTAACCGAGAATAAGGTATTTAAGGACCCGATCGTTACCAAGGTATCCCCGTTGGATGTGTTCTATGAAGCAGAAGAGGATCATCAGAACTATTATAATGAGAATAAAAATCAACCGTATTGTAGTTTTATGATTACGCCCAAAGTGGAGAAAATCAAAAAGTACTATTCAGAAAAATTAAAAACCAATTAATGGGATCTTATCGTTTTTTCGAAGAATATAATGAAGAGGTTACAGACGACCTTAAAAGCAACTTTACAGAAATCCTAAAGGGAGTAGGAGAGGACATTGACAGGGAAGGTATTGTAAAAACACCGGAGCGTGCTGCCAAGGCCCTTCAGTTCCTGACTTCAGGACACAGTTTGGATCCAGCTGAGATTTTGACGGGAGCCATGTTTGCCGAAGATTACAACGATATGGTGATTGTTAAGGACATTGAGTTGTATTCCCTTTGTGAACATCATATACTCCCATTTTTCGGCAAAGCACATATTGCCTATATCCCGGATGGGCATATCGTAGGACTGAGCAAAATACCTAGGGTAGTGGATGTTTTTTCACGAAGACTTCAGGTTCAGGAGCGATTAACGCATGATATACTAGAATGTATAAACGATACGTTAAAACCTAAGGGTGTGGCTGTTGTTATCGAAGCTTCCCATATGTGCATGATGATGCGCGGGGTACAGAAACAGAACAGTGTAACGACTACTTCAGGATTTCGTGGACAATTCGAAAAGATTGAAACCCGAAATGAATTCCTGAAGTTGATCAGTACCGACCTCGCTTAAATTTGGCAAGCTTATTGCTTGTATATGATAGAATTAAAACCTGCTTACTAAAGATGAAAAAAGACAAGTACAAATTATTGAGAAGAGGCGTTATTTATGACCTAGTAGGTGCTGCTACCTACTTTGTTCCTGTTGTAGGGCCTTTTTTGGATATTCTCTGGGCGCCCTATGCCGCCAAAAAGATGAGCGAAATGTATGAAGGGAACACCGGGAAGATAGCATCTGTTATTGTTTTCCTAGAGGAAATCCTACCCTTCTCAGACTTTATACCCACCTTTACCCTTATGTGGTTGTATACCTTCGTGTTTGCCAAGGCAGACAAGACAGTGCAAACGATTGAGGTTGAAGTAAACGAATAAAAAAAGCCCCGCATTTTGGGGCTTTTTTTTTTGATCTTTTCTTATTCTTTCACTAAGAATCCCAATCCCATGCTTCGGAGCATTTTCTTTTCAAAATTCCAGAAAAAAGAAAATTCCCCGAAAAGCCATCCGAAAAACACCAACAATACTTGGTAAATAGGAAAAATGATAAGGATTCTAACGGGCCAATAGATAAAACCGCCCATTTCTTTCGTAATCCCAACCAGGTCTGTTAAGGGGCCGGCAAATTTGGCTGAGGTACTTCCAGTTATAGCAAAAACAACAAAAATAACCGTAAGCTGCCAGTTGGAGTCGATCCCCCAACGCTTTTTAAGTTTGTTCATATTATCCTCTAATCAGGTTGCCCCGATTTCCAGGGAAATTTTGATTGTACCTTTGCTGAAAATAGATGAAGTAATTATAAAGCATATAATTTACTTCGTACCCATAATCGATGTTGAACTGATAGTTAATTTCCTGTTGATAGAGATTAATGTCAAATAATTGCCAATTCATTACCCTTCGATTCCATTCGGCTACAAATTGGATGTTCTTACGTTCCAAGAACTCCTGTCCGTAATAACCTCTGGGTTGTTGTGTTACCAACCAGTTATTGAAACCGGGGTCGATGATTAAGATTTCATATTCCAATTCATCATTCGCGATTCGAACGGTATCGTTGGTTGCCTCGGCAACAGCTTCTGTGTCTTGCTCAACCACAGATTTCGAACTATCACAACTAGCGAAGGTAATGATGCAGATAAGAACAATTGCAAAATACTTCATAGCTCCATTATTTATTATAAAGTTAATAAAACGTGCTGTTTTTCAACAGTTTTTAACTGTGTTTAACAAAAAATGTGCCCAAAACAAATGTCATGGGCACATCTTATATTAGTATGTTTTAAATGGACTATTTTCCTCCGAAAAGTCCGCCTAGTAGTCCACCAAGACCTCCACTTTTCTTATTGCCTCCTCCACTTAAAAGGATTCCGGCAACGTCGTCGATAACGCTACCGTCGCCATCGCCATCTAAGATAGATTCTATCAAACTCTGTTGCTTGGGCTGACTAGAACCTCCACCCATAAGGCCCCCCAGTAGATCTCCGATCCCTGATTGACTACTTACGTTTTGCTGTCTTTGTTGTTTTCCTAAAAACCCGAGTAGGATAGGGGCAGCAACTTGAAGGATCTTCATGACCGATCCAGAATCCATCCCCGACTTATTAGATAGTGCATTCGCTACGTTGTTTTGGGATCCGCCTAAAACATGTCCAAGAATCCCCATACCGTCATCCTTAACGGTTTGATCCACACCGCCTCCAAAGAGACCTCCAAGATCGTTTAAGATACTTCCATCGTGCTTTCCATTTAGTGCTCCCAACAATCCGTCTGCACCTTCAGGGGTAGCCGCATTTCTTTTCATTGCTCCCATTAATATGGGAAGTCCCATTTGCAATACAGAGGCCGTTTTATCGGCGGGCTGATTGGTTTCATTACTCACACCGCTAATAATCTGGCGCCCCATATCACTGTTCAATAAATCCAGTATTCCTGACATATTCTAAAATTTTGATGATTATGTTATATGGTTAATATACGAAACAATCATTAATATAAAAGTGTTTTCCTAAATTGATTTTTCAGTCTCTTTTTGCAAAACAATAAGCGTATTATTTTCTGAATCTTTTAGGTGTACCTCTCCGGAAGACTGCATCTCTCCCTTAACTGCTAGGGGTAAGGTGTTTAGCAGTTCCTTTTCTCTTTTCATCACAGATGAATCTGGACACAATTTCTTTGTCGAACCCACTTTGGAAATAGACATGCCTTCACCTTCGAAGGAAATATTTCCAAAATATCCGTTACATCCTGCGCTTCCTGAAATAGCCCCTGGGGTCATCATTTCGAAGGTAAGCTTGTCTTTGGATGTGTCGGTTCCATTTAAGGAGGTAATCTTAAAATTACCAGTGAGCTCTTTCATATTGACTTTCGTTGCTTTACCATTTGATTTGGTTGCGTCGCAACTAATGATGGTAATCATTAGCGCGATGAATACTACATATTTGTTCATAGATAATGTCTTTTCTTAAATTTATAGTAAGTATAAAACAAAAAGGGTGCCGTAGCACCCTTTTACTCATTTAATAAAGAGAGTTATTGCTTAATTACTTTATAGTTTGCTACACTATTGGTTTCAGTGTCTGTAATGGTTACAAAGTAAAGTCCTGTATTAAAGTTTCCAGTATTGATTCTACTTTCAGCTTCTCTTAAAGTTCCCTGTCCAATCACTTGACCAAGAATATTGGAGATGCTGTATTCATAACTTCTAGAGGTATCACTTACTCTAATGGTAACAAATTCATTGGCTGGATTTGGATATATGGCAACATTGCTCAAAATATTTTCGACAATTCCTAATTCTCCATCGATTCCAATTTCTGTGGTTTCGCTAGACCCGAATTCTCCTCCTTCAAAAATGATGGTGCCATCATCGGTAGTTAAGGAGTATTCTCCTTGACCGAATCCACAGCAGATTCCATCACCGTAGGCATCGAAAATAGTGAAGAAGTAACACTCGCCTTCAACTACGTCGAAACTTTCCTCAAACAATGTATTGTCGTCAACAGTTTGTTGGTAAGGTCCATCACTGTAGAGTACGTTACCGGCAGAATCTGTAAACTCCCAAGAAGTTTCTTCCGCATAATCATCTGTTAATAATGACATGTGTACTTGAGTGGTTTCATAGGCAGTTAGCTCTTCGATGTCAACATCTCGAGCGGAGGTGTCATTACCGTCGTTTTCATCGCTACCTCCATTTACATTTACTAAAACAACATCAAAGGTGTGCGATCCAACACTTAAATCGATTGGACCTAAGTCAAAAGATTCGGATTCAAATTGTCCTAGTGTACCCGAATAGTCTATGGCAGTTGAAGCGCCACCATCCACAGACCATTCAATAGTCGCTGTAGTAATATCCGATGTTCCGAAATTAGACAATGATATGGTAGGTTCTACTACAGTATTTCCACAGTTTAGTTCAGGAATAGAAATTCCAACGGCTCCATCCAGAGCAAAGGACTCCAATGGAGGGAAACTCCCTTGGATATCAGGATCCAATCCCGAAGGGTCAAGCCAATCATGCAGTCTTGTGGCACTACTAGCACCATCCCAAGAAACAGCAAAACGGCCATAATAATCGAATTGATCGTTATCATCGGTGCCGGAACAAGCGGCACCACCACCAAATAATTGTCCGATAACAGAACCGTTTTGGTCAAACAATGGAGATCCAGAAGAACCAGGTTCTGTCACACCTAATTCCCATCCACCGGCAGTACCACCACCAACGATTTCCCATGTATCCGCTCCAGCGTTCACTTCTTTAGTTGCAGGTGTGTCATCCCTACAAACTTTCATGATGTCACCAGCAGGGTGGTGGATACCTACTTGAAAGGTTGGAAAGTTATCTGTCTTATCCCAACCGGCCCATACGCGGTTCCATTCAACAGGAATTGCAGAGTTGATTTCTACCAAACAAAAATCAGAACCAGCGTTTCTAGCTCTTAAAGTTCCACCACTAATGGTCATATCGGTTGGGCCAGGAGTACTGTCTGCGGTATCCGCACACACCGGGTCTGGACTAATCCAACCGAAACGGAAGGCCCAACCAGATGGATCACTGAAACAGTGGTTGGCCGTCAAGAAATAAGGGGTTCCATCATTATTGGTGTTGTTTATTAAAGCTCCTGTACAAAATCCGCTTCCACCAGAGAGTAGGATTCCTACCGATTTTTTGTTGTGTTCTTTAAGGAGTTCCCAGTCTGCGCCAATAGGACAATCTACGTCTAGATTACAATCTCCAGAGTCGTTAAGACCTTTCTGCGCATTGTAAGTAGCCGCGTTTCTATAACCGTGCGTGGCTTTGGCAATATGCAATCTACCCTGGCCAGCCACTGCTGCAGGCTCATAGTACTCGATCCAAACCGCATCGCCTTCTACCAACCAGGTTCCCAAAATACCGCTTTCTTGATTTTGCACGGCAGTGTAGGCTCCTAGCACATCGGTTCTGTCATTGTTGTACAAATGAATGTAACCGCCTTGGGGCATAAAGAAATCATCGAAAATAAAGTTCAGGGATAATGCTCCCGGAGATTCGATTAAAATTCTCCAGATACGATCACCGTTATCCAATGTAACCCATTGTCCTTGGTCAAAGCCATAGTCAACACTATGCATAAAACCAAATCGCCATGGTCTGTCGAAACGGGTGTCGTTAATTTTGTCTTCTGCCTCAATGGCTTTTTGGTCGAAAGTCGGAAGTGTGTGGGGTTGAAAAGTATCGGAATCATTTAATTGCTTCCAACTTTGGGGTTTTCCCATGTCGACCACCTGAGCGAAACTATTCACACAGAACAGCACCGCCAGTAGTAGGGTAATTTTTTTCATTACTAAGTATTAAAATAAGTTAGTGTAAATTATCTAGCTTCGTGATTTTCACGAATATAAAGGCGAAAGCTACTAATTTTAGATTATTTTAACATATAGAATGAGAAAAAAATTAGGTGAATAATGCCATTATTTTCTACCCTAATTTGCCCATTATTTTAGTAGGGAAATGATCTGTTGAGCCAATTCTGTTCCTATGCGATCTTGCGCTTCTTTGGTCGCCGCACCAATGTGTGGGCTCAACGAAACTTTACCATTCATAAGTACTTTAATGGCGGGCGTTGGTTCTGCTTCAAATACATCCAGTCCGGCAAAAGAAAGCTTTCCATCTTCCAAGGCATCCAACAGTGCCACTTCATCGATCACGCCCCCTCGAGCTGCATTGATTAGGGCTGCACCCGGTTTCATTTGTGCCAACTGTGTTTTTCCGATAACATACTCCTTTTGGGCTGGGACATGAAGGGTCACAAAATCACTTTGTTTTAGGAGTTCCGAAAGCTCCATATGTTCGAAAGAGAAGGAAACTTGTTGTCCATCGAAGAACGATACATCTATCGTAGCATTTTCAACATAACTGTCACTGTAGATCACACGCATTCCAACGCCCAGGGCGATTTTGGCAACTTCTTGACCGATTCTTCCAAAACCAATGATTCCCATTGTTTTTCCGCGTAATTCGATACCTCCGGCATAACTTTTCTTCAAATCCTTGAATTTGGTATCACCTTCCAAAGGCATGTTGCGGTTGGCATCGTATAGGAAACGAACCCCACCGTACAAATGGGCAAATACCAATTCGGCCACAGACGCAGAAGAAGCTGCTGGGGTATTGATCACATGTAGTCCCTTACCACGTGCATAATCCACATCAATATTATCCATTCCTACACCACCGCGACCAATAAGTTTAAGGTTGGGGCAGGAGTCGATAATATCCTTACGGACTTTGGTAGCACTTCTCACCAAAATTCCATCGATATTTTCCTGATTGATATAATTGATAAGCTGCTCCTGAGCAACTTTCGTAGTAATTACCTCGAAACCTCCTTGCGTGAGTGCATCTACACCGCTTTGTGAAATTCCATCGTTGGCTAATATTTTCATTGTTAATTCTAAATTATAAGTTATAGATACTTGTTGTAACACTTAGGTCATGATTTTCTTTCGAATTCCTGCATGACATCCACCAATACCTGAACACTTTCCAGTGGCATAGCGTTGTACATCGAAGCTCTATACCCCCCGACACTTCTATGTCCATTTATACCATTGATTCCGGCTTCCTTCCATAGTGCATCGAACACTTCGCTTTGAACTCCATCGGCAAGGTTAAAGGTCGCATTCATCTTAGAACGGTCTTCCTTGGCTGCAAATCCTACGAAAAGTGGATTGCGATCAATTTCATTATATAAAAGTGATGCCTTGGCATTGTTCACTTTTTCTATGGCCGGAATTCCACCTAGGTCTTTTAACCACTGCAAGGTGAGCATGGAAGTATAAACTGCAAAAACGGGAGGGGTATTGAACATACTATCCTTACCTAAATGAATTTGGTAATCCAGCATGGAAGGGATGGTACGATCTACTTTGCCCAAAATATCTTCTTTAATCACTACTAAGGTCGTCCCTGCAGGGCCCATATTCTTCTGCGCTCCTGCATAAATGATATCGAATTTTGAAAAGTCCAATTGGCGTGAAAAGATATCACTGCTCATATCACATACCAAGGGAGCATCTATTGAAGGGAATTCCATCATTTGGGTTCCGAAAATGGTATTGTTACTCGTACAGTGGAAATAATCAATATCCCCAGGGATTTCATACCCCTTTGGGATGTAATTGAAGTTAGCGTCTTTAGAAGATGCAACTTCGATCAATTCGCCAAATAACTTGGCTTCTTTGATAGCCTTAGTAGACCAAGTTCCCGAGTTGAGGTAAGCCGCCTTGTTCTGAAGCAAATTGTAGGCAACCATTAAAAACTCCATACTGGCACCACCTTGCAAGAAGAGGGCTTTATATCCTTTGTCCTCAAGCCCTAAGTGCTCTAATGCTAATTTCTGGGCTTTTTCCATAATCGCAACAAATTCCTTGCTACGGTGCGAGATCTCGATAAGTGAAAGGCCTATATTGTCTAATTCAACCACGGCTTCTGCCGCTTTCTGCATTACTTCCTGTGGCAATATACAAGGGCCAGCACTAAAATTATGTTTCTTCACAATGGGTGATTTTATAGCGTTATTTCGATTAAAATTTTGCAGCTACAAAGATGGGAAATATGGAAGGATTTCAGGTTAAAAAATCAACAAATTATCCATATAATGTCAACATAGGCAAGCTTTTGAAAGCTTGCTAAAATTGAGGGCTTAATTTTGCGAAATTCGGAATTTGGATTAGAGTTCCAACAGAAATTTTATGGTATCCACACCATCGGCATAATCCCAAAGTTGTGGAGTTTGAGCTTCTCCAAAGTCTATTTCACCTTCCAAGCCACTCTGTCCTACAATACATTGAATGTTGCCAGCATTATCCTGTAACATCTCCCTCAAGTTATCCAGATTCTGATACCGCTCGTAAAAAACCACAGCGATAGGAGAGGAGAACTGAGTGTCTTCCTTCAGTAACATAAATTCATTGTCCAGAAGGGCTATATCGCTCATTAAATACACCGCTTTATTGTAATCGTAATTGTTGATGTATTTATCATTGTTAATGATGTCCTTCCAAGAAAACATTCCGTTAAAGAAGGCATCGAAGTCATAATCCTCCGGGAGGTATATTTTGGATACATTTCGACAACCCAATCCGAAATATTGAAATACATCAACCGCCAAGGCTTCCATTTGTTCTTTGGATTCTTTTCCTGTAAGAACAGCTACCGAATTACGGTTCTTTCGAATGATATTAGGGTATTTCCCAAAATAATAGTCGAAATAGCGAGCTGTGTTATTGCTTCCGGTAGCAATAACAGCGTCGAACCCTTCCAGTTTCCCTTCTGTAAATTGAATGCAACCCTCGAACTTTGGTTCCAAAGCAATGAGCTTTTCGGCCAAAAAAGGCAGTAATACCTTATCATTGGAAGACAATTTGGCCAACACCTTATGACCACTTATAAGCACCGTAACGAAATCATGAAATCCTACCAGAGGTATATTACCGGCCATTACGATGGCAACAGTCTTGGAAGCACCTGATTCCTCAAACGAATAGGAGTCTGTCCACTTCTGAAGATTTGCCTCTGTTAGGGCAAGGCTCCAGCTTTCCAATGCGAATTTCAAATTATCCAAAGTAAACCAGGCATTTTGGGCTTTAGCCCTTAAAAGAATGGGATCATCCATTTTCTGAGACCAATCACCTAGGAAGGTGCCCAATTGGGTAAATGCGTTAATTCTTTCTTGTAATTGCATAAGGTGTTTGGAGAAGCCCTTTTTCGGTATTAAATTTGCAACAAAGTTAGAAAAAGAAATTGCTATGGCCATTATCATTACAGACGAATGCATTAATTGTGGGGCTTGCGAGCCAGAATGCCCCAATACCGCTATTTATGAAGGTGCCGATGATTGGCGTTATGCCGACGGTACGGATCTAGACGGTAGTCTGGTTTTACCCAATGGCAAAGCCGTCGATGCTAATGAAACCCAAGAGCCTATTAGCGATGAAATCTACTATATCGTTCCTGATAAGTGTACCGAATGCAAAGGCTTTCATGAAGAACCGCAATGCGCGGCCGTTTGTCCGGTCGATTGTTGTGTTCCCGACGAGGACCATGTGGAAACCGAAGAGGTACTGCTAGGGAAACAGGCGTTTATGCACTTTAAGTAGTTGCGTACTGTTAATCCGTTACAATCCACTTTTTAATTACAGATTTCCCATCTTCATTCTCAACCTGTACGAAATAAACTCCTACGGGAACCTCCATGTTAAGTGAAGATCCTTCATAGATTGTTTTTATGAGTTGCCTTCCCGAACTGTCCCATAGTGTTATTTGTGCACGATCTATTCCGTGAATTCCTAAGGATCCATGACTAGGATTGGGTACTATTTGATAAGGCTGAAGGTTAGAAACATCCTCAAGACTTAGAATGTCTGAAAGGCCGAACACCCTGGCATGTCCATATCCTGGCCCTGCTTCGTCGTTGAACTCCGCTCCAATGGCCAAACGTTGCCCTTGCTTGCTCAAGGAAATGGTCCCTCCAGAATTGTCATCTGAGCCTTCCCCAGAGATTCCAGCACCCATCTGAACCCATGCCGATCCATTCCATTGAAAGATCCGAACCCGACCGCTTTCATTGAAAATGGTGGAATTACCAGGAGCACCGATAGCGATGACTTCTCCATGCTGCGCCATGGCTACAGAAGCACCATTTACATCGCCAAAACCTTCAGAAACAATCGTATTCCCCATCTGCTGCCAATTGGTTCCAGACCACCGAAATATGCGTGCAACTCCACTGTCATTTCCATTGGTATCATTAAGTGGAGCGCCAGCTATGAAATGATCGCCCAAAGCCGAAAAGGCAAGACTCACTCCAAAACGCTCTCCGTCTTCTATCCCGGAAACTGGTGTGCCCATTAATTGCCAATCGTTACCGTCCCATTCGTAAACATATACAACTCCTGTTCGCGGGCTGCCTGCACCATAGGCTCCAACCGCAATCCGATCGCCTGCGTCATTCAGCTTAACTTTGAAACCAAAGTGATCGATAAAGACCGAACCGTTTAACTTGCTTCCTTTTAATTCCCATGAATCGCCATCCCATTCATACACTTTGGCATAACCCGAATCGTCTTCCAATCCGGTTCCCGCATGGGCACCGACTGCAATAATGGAACCATCTGCCGAAATGGAAACATCTTCACCCATACGATCCACGGCTTGTTCTCCATCCAAATCCTGTCCTATTTGTTGCCATTGATCATCAATCCATTCGTATACCCTTGCATGCCCCGTATTGTTGCCCAAGGCATCATTTAATGGCGCCCCAATGATTAAACGGGATCCATTATGCGACATCGCGACATGATATCCAATCTGATCCAGTTCTGCTTCTCCATTAATATCGGCCCCCATTTGTACCCAATTACTACCGTTGTAATTGAGAACCCTCACTTGTCCGCGGTTATCTGCGCCAAGACCTACGGCAATTCGATTGCCATTGGCAGATAAGGTTACCGATTTTCCAAGGCGTTCGTTGGTATTCAATCCATCTATATCGGGTCCAACTTGCGTTTGGGCCCATCCTATGAAAGACGCAATTGAAAATAGTAGGGTGATTAGGGAAATTTGATTTTTCATGATGTATGATTTTGGGATAAAAGTATATTTTGAATGCTACTAGTAAAATACCCGTTACAGGGTAAAGTATCCCAATCATGACAATGCTTGTTGGAAGGTCTTGGATACACTTTAAAGAAAAAAATCATTCCAATGATTACAAAACCCTTTCGAGAATTGACATAGGAGTAAATGTTTAACCATAAATCCTATTAATCATGAAGCACTTAGTATTTGTAATCATCGCGTTGTTTGCCTTTCAAACTCCGGCAGAGGCGCAGTTGTTCGAAAAAATAAAACGTAAGGTCAAAAACAAAAAAGAACAGAAAGAGAATGAAACCATCGATGAAGGCATCGAAAAGGTCGAAAACATCTTCAAGAAGAAAGACAAAAAGAAAAAAGGTAATGAAGATCAAGGGGAAGAAGGAAGTTCTGCCGAAAAAGGTCCAGTGATCACCCCTGATATTTCTGAACAGAAAGAAAAAGAAATCTGGATGCAACGGTACGACTTTAAACCCGGACGTGACATCATCTTTTTCGACGATTTCGAAAATGAAGAACTCGGGGAGATCCCCAGCAAATGGTATTACAACAAAGGTCTCATGGAAGTCGTGAAGGTAAACTCGGAGCAGAACCATGTTATGAGTGGAGAACTGGGCTACGGTCATCCCAATTGG
>JAHQVM010000127.1 GCA_019634365.1 Flavobacteriaceae bacterium
ATGGTTCGTAAACGCGATAATCCGTCTAGGTTGGTAATGTCCGATCCACCTATGGATAGTGTTCTTCCTACAGTTTCTATAATGAGATTATCGATCTCTTCCTGAGAATTAAGACTAAGGGATCCCTCTTCATTTACATCGTTTAGCGTATTAAATTCGAATCGTGCAAATACCTGAGTGCTGTTTTGTCTAATCGCAAATATAGTTCCAACATATTCCCTATTTTCTATTAATTCAGTAAAAACAATCTGTTTAGCACCGTAGTTTTCCCGTATTACTTCTCCATTCAGTAAGATTCTATAAACGGTTTCACTTTCTTGTTTTGACAATTCCCAATTCAACATAGCTTCGTGGTCCGTTACTTCTACAACAGTAATGTTAAGGGTTACCTCGTCATCTGACTGATTTTCATCAATAGATTCATCATCACTAGCACATGAAAACAAAAGAAGTACAATTGCGAAAAGGTGGATTAGTTTTTTCATACTCAAAAAATTAAGCGAATCCATAAGGACTCGCTTAAAGTTAGTAAAAAAAGTGAATGGTCATCAATGCTTTTGATCGTCTTTCAACAATTGCGGGAACTTTTGTTGAAAACGGAGCAGTCTGGGAATGGAGACCCCAATGATATAAGAGTTATACGGATTCCGTTTTTCGTAATCCTGATGGTAGTCTTCACCCACCCAAAACTTCTGGAAAGGCAAGATCTGTGCGGCTACCTTTCCTTCGCCATAAATTTGTTCCTGCTCTTTATATTTTTGATCAATGATCTTCTTTTGTTCGTCATTCTGATAGAAGATAATGGATCGATATTGGGATCCGCGATCGGGCCCTTGCCCATTTACTTGGGTTACGTTCTGGGAACCAAAGTATACATCGATCAAGTCGCTAAAGCTTACTACAGAAGAGTCATAGATAATTTCTACAGCCTCGGCATGACCCGTACGACCGGTGTTGCTGGATTCGTAGGTCGGGTTTTTGGTATGGCCGCCACTGTAACCTGAGATAGATTCTTTTACCCCCTTTACACTTTCATAGATGGCTTCCACACACCAAAAACAACCACTGGCAAAATAGGCCCGATCATAGCCATCTTTGCTCTGTACTTCGACAGGAGTCTGTTCTTTCTGGGCCATGGCCTCGTCTTCTTTGTGTCTTTGTTGCATGTCCTGGCAGGACGCTTGGGTTCCCAGCCAAAGGAGGGATAGGGAGAGTAGTGCGATTTTCTTCATCATATTTTATAGCTAATTCAGGATATTAGTTCGGATTAATGACCAAACCTTACCCTAAAGAAACAAAAAAAGCCTTCACAAATTTGTGAAGGCTTTGTTATATCTACGGTTTTTGCCTTATTTCAACTTGGCAAAAAGCTTGTTCATTTTTTCTCTTTCTTCTTCTGCCAACGCTGGGTCTACCAAAATTCGACCACTGTGCTCGTCGGTAATGATTTTCTTGCGGGAAGCAATCTCCATTTGCACCTGTGGCGGAATGGTAAAGAAAGATCCTCCAGAAGCGCCTCTTTCTACAGGAACCACTGCCAATCCGTTCTTTACATTGGTGCGGATTCTCTTATAGGCATTTACCAAACGGTCTTCAATGTTTTTCTCGTATTTGGCAGATTCTTTCAATAAAGCTTCTTCTTCCTTTTCGGTTTCGGCCAGGATTTCATTCAATTCACCTTGCTTGTGTTTCAAATGTGCTTCGCGCTCCTTAAGACGATCCTTGGTAGTATCGATCACCTCATTTTTCTGCTCGATCTGCGCCTTGAATTCTTTAATGTGCTTTTCGGCCAATTGAATTTCCAATTCTTGGTATTCAATTTCCTTGCTCAAACTATTGTATTCACGGTTGTTTCGAACATTGTCCTGTTGGGAAGTATATTTTTTGATCAGGGCTTTGGCCTCTTCAATCAAATTTTTCTTGTCCTTGATGTTTTCCTCGATTACCCCTAGATCGGTATTCAGTTTTTCCAAACGGGTATTCATTCCGGCAACTTCATCTTCCAAATCCTGCACCTCCAAAGGAAGTTCTCCACGAACATTTCTAATCTCATCCACGCGGGAATCGATTAACTGTAAATCGAACAATGCTCTTAACTTCTCTTCTACAGTGCTTTCTGTTTTCTTTGCCATAAGATTTAATAATAAATAATAGGATTGGTGTTAACCTGTGATAAAACGACTGCAAAATTAGTAATTTTTTTGCTAAGGTGGGCAACTAATAAATCTTTTGTATACTGCTCACTTTCATAGTGTCCCACATCGGTGAGTACAATTCTGTTTTCGGCACTAAAAAAGTCGTGGTATTTTAGATCGGCTGTGATAAAAGCATCCGCTCCTTTGGCCTGGGCGGCCTTAATGGCAAAACTACCGCTTCCGCCTAAAACAGCTACCCTTTTAATGTCCTTACCTAAAAGGGCACTGTGCCGTACGCATCCTGTTTTAAAGACGCTCTTTACATGCTTTAGAAATGCCTCCTCGGTAAGGGCTTCTTCAAATTCCCCCACCATACCCATGCCGATATGTTGATTGGTATTATTCAGGGTAGTGATTTCGTAGGCCACTTCTTCGTAAGGGTGTGCACTGAAAAGTGCTTGCAGTATGCCCAATTCTAGGTGTTTTTGAAAGGTAACCCCAATTTCAATTTCAGGTTCGAAGTGGGTTTCGCCTTTATTCCCAATTGTGGGATTGGAGTCTTCATTGCCTTTAAAACTACCCATCCCTGAATGATTAAAACTGCAATTGCTGTAATTACCAATGGCGCCCGCTCCTGCAGTAAAAAGGGCTTCACGGACTTGTTCGGCTGCTTCGTAGGGGACGAAGGTGGTAAGCTTATGTATGGTGCCGGGTTGAGGAATCAATATTTCCCGTTTCTGCAATCCCAATTTTTCACACATCATGGCATTGACACCATTCCAAGCGTTATCAAGGGCAGTATGAATCGCAAAAATGGCAATATTATTGGTAATGGCCTTTAGGATCACACGTTCCACATAGGTCTTTCCCGTGATCTTTTTTAACCCCTTAAATAGGATTGGGTGGAAGCTCACAATCATATTGCAGTTTTTAGCAATGGCTTCATCTACTACTTCCTCCAATGTGTCCAGGGTAACCAATATGCCCGTGACTTCCGCTTGGGCATTGCCCACTAATAATCCCGTATTGTCAAAATCTTCAGAATATGCCAATGGCGCAAGCTCCTCGAGCAGGTGGATGACCTCTTTTACCTTCATGGGTGTGTATTTTACGGTAAAGATAAAAAAGTATACTTTCGTTATATGAACTTTCGCAAACTCCTTTTCCCTTTTTCAATTTTATACGACGGAGTTACGACCTTCCGCAATCGAGCCTATGATTGGGGCTGGAAGGAAAGTCGCATTTATGATATTCCAGTGATATGCGTGGGGAATCTTTCGGTAGGAGGGACTGGGAAATCACCCATGATAGAGTACCTATTGCAATTGCTAAAGGAAAAGTACAATGTGGCGGTTTTGAGTCGGGGATACAAGCGAAAGACTTCTGGTTATGTTGAGGTCGGGGTAAAAAGTACTGCCGAGGAGGTAGGTGACGAGCCCCTTCAGTTTAAAAAGAAGTTCCCAGAGGTAACGGTTGCAGTATGTGCCGACAGAAGGGAAGGAATCGAACGCCTGAAACAAAAAGCTGGAGTTATCTTGTTAGACGATGCTTTTCAACATCGCAGGGTAAAGCCCTCTTTTACCATCTTACTCACCGCTTTCGAAGATCTATACTTAAACGATTATTTGCTTCCCGCAGGAAACCTTAGGGAATCTAGATCGGGAATTAAAAGGGCCGATGTGGTGATCGTGACCAAATGTCCGCAGGATGTGCCTTACGCAAGCCTTCAGGAAATACAATACCAAATGGAATTGCAACCAGAACAACGCCTTTTCTTTTCCCGGATTGGATATGGGAAGTTTATAAAGGGTAAGACCGAAGAATTGCCGTTGGAATACTTGATGGACAAGCCTTTTTCTTTGGTCACAGGAATCGCGAATCCCAAACCCCTTGTGGATTTTTTGAAGAAGCGCCAATTCAGTTTTGAGCATCTCAAATATCCAGATCATCATGATTTTACGACATCGGAAATAGAGGTTATGAAGAAAAAGGATATAATTCTCACGACCGAAAAGGACTATATGCGCCTGCAGCCCAAGTTGAATAAGTTTGCGCTGTATCATCTTCCCATTACCACAGAAATACTAAATGAGCAGGCCTTCGCACTTAACGAATGCGTTCTGGAAGCCATTGAAGGTTTTAGGAAATCTTAGTTTACCAGTAGGTTTCTACTTTCGAGGGTACGGTAGATCTTTTCGAAGAATTCTTCGGTTTTGAATGGTTTTGGAATAATCTCATTGAATCCTGCACGATAAAAATCGTCCAGGTTTTCATCGATAGTAACCGCTGTAAGGGCAATAATGGGCAAGTCTTTGTTGAACTTGCGGATTTCCTGAGTAGCTTCTATACCACTAATTCCGGGCATGTGGATATCCATAAGGACCACGTCGAAATTGTTCTCCTTAACCAATGCCACGGCATCCGATCCATTGTCTGCCACCAAACATTTCATTTTGTTCTTTTCCAAGATCTTCTTGGTGATCATTTGGTTAATCTTATTGTCCTCTACCACAAGGATGTTTCTGTTCTCCAGAGCTACATAATCTACATCGTAGATAATGTTCTGCGGATTCCTAACTTCCTTCACTTCTTCCACCACGGCGAAGTTGATATCGAACCAGAATTTGGATCCTTTTCCAAGCTGACTTTCCAGCTGGATCTTACTACCCATCAATTCCAAAAGGTTCTTAACAATGGAAAGTCCTAAACCAGTACCCCCAAATTTTCGGTTAATCTGTAATGAAGCCTGGGAGAAGGTTTCGAAAATACTTTTCTGTTTCTTTTTTGAAATACCTACACCATTATCTTCAATTTCAAAACGAAGCGTAACACGGTCTTTGTTTTCCCCCAATTTCCTGATGCGTACGTTCACCTCGCCATTTTGGGTAAACTTCAAAGAGTTACCAATAAGATTAATGAGGATCTGAGAGAGCTTCAAAGGATCTCCCATTAATTTTTCCGGAATGCTTTCATCAAATTCAAAATGAAGGTTGTTTTTCCTATCATCTGCAGACTTTTTCAGTGCTACCAATACATCATTGGTACGCTTCTTCAGATTGAAAGAGGTTTTTTCAACTTCCACTTTGTTGGCCTCCAGTTTATTGAGGTCCAAAATATTGTTGATAAGCGATAACAAGTATTCCCCAGAGAATTTTAAGGAATTCAAATGTTCCTTCTGATGCGGTTTAGGATCTTCTTCCAGCAACAAATGCGTAAGCCCGGTTACCGCATACAATGGTGTACGAAGCTCGTGGGTAATCGTAGAAAGGAACTGTGCTTTTGCCAAAGACGCCTTTTCCGCCTTTTCCTTGGCCAGCTGCAATTCATTGTTTTTATCCTGTAACAGTTCGTTGGCCTTGGCCCTTAGATTATTGTTTTTGTAAAGTGACAGCGTAAGCAGCGATAGAATCACAATAAGGGCTATACTTAGCCCAGTGGTCATCTTACCGAAATTAATGGAACGTTGCTGCTTGTCTATATTGTCCTGTTGGTCGGCAATAATTTGAGTAAGGTCTACCACATTGGATTCAGCATCTATCCCTTTCGAAATGGCACTTAAATAAACCCGGTAGAGGGAATCGTTTCGGGTCTCATATATCTGCATGCTCTCACGGGCGGCAGCATAATCGTTATCTTGGAGCGCGATGTACGAAGCAATTTTGTGGCTATCGATCTCCAAGCGGGTGTAATTGTTTTCCTGAATGATAGCCATGGCATCTTCCAAGGCTTTTTTCGATTTGCCCAAGCTATTGGCAACGTCCAGATTACTAAGGTGAAGCAAGGCCTCCGATTTATTCAGTAAGGTAAATGCCTTTTGGTATTTGTAGCGGTCGCCTTCAAAATTGGGAAGGGCGGCGTCGAAATAATTTACGGCGTTTCGGTATGCGTCTTTTTTTAATTCTAAGATACCAAACCCCAATAACACATTGGCTCTATACTGTTCATCGTTATTGGCTGTAAACCAATCGTCTGCCTTTCGCAAAAACTTTTCCGATTTTTCGAAATCACCCAATCGGGTTGAGATCAATCCCATTAAGGTGTGGGCTTCGGCCAGTGCTTGTTGTTCTGTGGTTTTATCCAGTAGTTTTATGATCTTTTGAGTCTCGATAGAGGCTTTTTCGTAATTCTGGATAAAGTAGTTTACTTGAGCGATACTGAATAGGATATCGATCTTTTCGCTCTGGTATTTGGGAGCTTTGGAAAGCCTGTAGGCCTTATTCAGATTAATGATCGCTTGGTCATAACCTTGACCTGCCAGGGAAGTCATTGCCTCTGTATGAAATTTCTTAATTAGGGACAAAGTATCCTGGTCTTTCTGCTGGCCCAATACATTAAGGGGAGTAAGTAGGATAGCAAAAAGTAGGGCGATTAGCGGGTATTTGATTCGTATGTAAAGCATTAACTTTAACGTACTTCGCCGATAAATATAGTTATTTCCTCGATAATTGTAAGATTAAATCTACAATTCTTGAAGAATATCCGATCTCATTGTCATACCAGCCAATGATTTTTACCATGTTTCCGATGACCGAAGTCATCCCAGAATCGAAGATGCATGAGTGTGGATTTCCAACGATATCTATAGATACAATAGGGTCTTCGGTATATTGTAGGATCCCTTTAAGTTCATTTTCAGCCGCATTCTTGAAGGCTTGATTTACAGCCTCGATAGTAGTGTTTTTTGAGACATTAAATGTAATATCCGTTAAGGATCCATTGGCAACGGGAACCCTGATTCCACAACCTCCTATAACATCTGCCAGCTCAGGAAACACTTTGGTAAGGGCTTTTGCGGCTCCAGTAGTGGTTGGAACGATGGATTGTCCAGCCGCTCTAGCTCTGCGCAGATCCCGATGGGGTTGATCATGCAAACTTTGGTCGGTGGTATAGGAATGAACCGTAGTTATGTAGGCCTGTTTAATGCCGCATAGATCATGGATGATCTTCAGCATATGGGCCGCATTATTGGTAGTGCAGGAGGCATTGGATACGACTTTGTCTTCTGGAGTAATGATATCATCGTTCACTCCTAAGACAATGGTTTTTGTGGAGTCTTCTATAGGTGGTACCGATAAAATCACCTTTTTCGCACCCGAGTCAAGATGCATCTCCAAACTTGCGCGATCCTTGAACTTTCCAGTAGCTTCCACCACAATATCCACATCTTCCCATCGAATCTTTTCAATATCTTTTTCGGAAGAAAAGCGGACTTTATCTCCGTTTACTTCAATAAAATCATCACCAAAGTCAACTTTTTGATCCAGCACACCGTGAATGCTGTCATATTTCAAGAGATGACTTAAAGTTCGGGCATCGGACTTATCATTTATGGCGACCACCTTGATTTGGGGGTGATCCAAAAGTAACCGAAAGAGGTTCCTTCCGATCCGTCCAAAACCGTTAATTCCAATAGTAATAGGGTTTTTCATTTTAGGAAGGGTTAGGTGAGGTGCTTTTGTGCCTTATAAGACGACCGAACCAAGGCCCCACTTTCCACATGACGGAATCCCATTTCAAGACCTATTTCCTCGTACTTCTTGAATTGCTCTGGAGTAATAAATTCCTTTACTGGGAGATGCTTTTTGGAAGGTTGCAGGTATTGACCAATGGTTACAATATCCAATCCAACATTCCTTAAATCTTCCAGGGTCTGTAATACTTCAGGCTCGGTTTCTCCCAAACCTAGCATGATTCCACTTTTTGTTCGGCGGATCCCTTCTTGTTTTAGATAACGAAGTACCTCTAAGCTTCTTTCGTATTTGGCTTGAATACGCACTTCCCTTGTAAGCCTTTTTACCGTTTCCATATTGTGTGAAACCACTTCGGGAGCTACTTCAATAATACGATCGATATTCCTTGTATTTCCTTGAAAATCTGGGATCAGTGTTTCTAAGGTGGTCTCTGGATTCATCCTGCGAATTGCCTTCACGGTTTCTGCCCATATAATGGATCCCATATCCTTAAGATCGTCACGGTCTACCGATGTAACCACCGCATGCTTAATATTCATGAGTTTAATAGAGCGTGCCACCTTTTCGGGTTCGTCCCAGTCGACGGATTCTGGCCTACCGGTTTTTACACCGCAGAAACCACAGGATCGGGTACAGATATTACCCAAGATCATAAATGTTGCAGTTCCTTCGGTCCAGCATTCGCCCATATTGGGACAGCTACCAGAGGTACAGATGGTGTGTAGGTTGTACTTGTCCACCAATCCGCGGAGTTCAGTATATTTTTTACCCGTAGGTAATTTAACCCTTAGCCATTTGGGCTTGGGTGCAGGTTTTTGTATTTCTAGGGATGTTGTTTCCATAGCTATGCAAAGATACTACTTAAAAAGTCCATAATCCAATAGGGAGAATTCAAAAAATGTAAACGCGTTTTATCCAGCGATCGTATAAAGATACCAAATACTAAATCCTATAAGAATTAGGATAGAAATTAGGCTGTACATTCGATAGGCTCTGCTTGGACGAGCACTTTCTGGGGTATGTTTCCCGCTGATCAATCCATAATTTAATATCGCGTAGAAAGGCGCCGTTAAAAACGACAAAATGGTTGCTACTTTAATAAGGAGTCCCATTTCGGAAATAAAAAAGAAGAATATCCCTAGTGTTCCGAAAACAAGAACAAGGAGCCACATGAGGTAGCCTTTATTAATGGTGCGTTTGGCGAATATTTCACTGAGTCTGTGCATGACCCTGGGCGATGCATCCAAAGTGGTTAACGTCGTACTGAACATAGTCGTTAACGCAGCCACCCCAATGATGACTTTAGCCCAATCCCCAAGGCTGGAAGTGTACATTGCCACCAACTGGTTGGCAAATTGGGTTCCATTAGAGGAAAATTGAGTTCCACTGTTGAACATGATAAGTGCGCCCAAGGCAACAAAACCAATGGCCAAGATGGTGGTGGCGACATATCCCACATTAAAATCGAATCGCGACTGTTTCAGCGTAATTTCGGGATCCAGTTTTTTCTTTTCCACGGTCCATATACTTTGCCAAATGGAAATGTCTAACGGGGCAGGCATCCAGCCCATAAAGGCGATGAGAAACCCCAGAGAAACCGCATCATTGGGAATGACTTGTGCAAACGAAATACTTTCTACCTTTTGAAAGGCTAAAGAAACGGCTAATACGGTACTCAGTGTGAGTCCGATTACGATCACCTTCATAAGGCTATCCAAAACCTTGTAACGGCCTACCATTAGTATGACAAAACAGATGCCTATGATAACGGCTGTCCATATAGTGGAATCGCCACCAAAAAGGGAGGAAGCAATTCCCGCTGTTACTATGGTAACGGCGGTCTGGATGGTAAACATGGTGGCAAATGTGATGATGAAATAGGCTATAAGCACTCCCTTGCCCATTTTCTCATATCCTTTCAAAAGGCTTTCCCCAGTGGCGCTCGCATACCGCGGGCCAAACTCGAAGAAGGGATATTTTACCAAATTAATGAGGACGAGTGCCCAAAGTAGTGCAAAACCAAAATCGGCACCCGCTCGAGTAGATTGCACAAGATGCGATACACCAATCGCGGCTCCAGCGAACAAAAATCCGGGCCCTAATTTTTTAAGGGTTTCTTTCAACTTTTTCGGTTTTGGGTAATCACTTCCAATAAGAGTTTTCGGGCGCGGAGCAATCTCACTTTTACATTACTGAGGGGTTCTTTGAGCATTTCGGAAATTTCGTTGTAGCTCATTTCCTGGAAGTACCGGAGATTGATGATTTCCTGATAATCGGGTTTCAGTTCCTTTATACAGCGCAATAATTCAGCAAGATTCTGTTCACGGATGAGCCGATCTTCCGGAGAAGGGGTGCTGTCCACTATTTTATGAACCTGTTCTTGCGAAGCCTCTGTGGTTTGAGCATGAATGGACGCGTTCTTTTTTCGGCTTTTATCTATTTGAATGTTCTTGGAAATAGTAACCAGCCAAGTACTGAAGTTGTAACTGGGATTGAAACTGGCAATTTTGTCGAAGGCTTTCGAAAATGTTTCTATGGTGATATCTTCGGCATCGTATTCGTTCTGGACCCTTTTTAGTTGAAAGCCATATACTGTATTCCAGAAGCGGTCCAAAAGAAAATTGAAGGCACTTTGGTTTCCTTCTTTGGCTTTTTCAATTTGTTCTTTTACCTCGGACTTGTTTATTTCCACCGTTTCGGTTTTGAAATGGAATTGGTAATAAATATAGTTAATTGAAACAACACAAGGAACAGTTCGAGAAGGGGAATATAAGGGGTCAAATCTTTTTCTTTCAAAACCTTGGCGCCATTACCCACAAATATATACTGCATGGCCAATCTGAAAATCAAAATCCCTAAGGCCATTTTCCAATCTGCAAAGGCAAAACACAATCCTGTTAAAATCCAAAATAGCAAATTGGTGATAAAATAGGTAGCTAATAAAAATCGATGTTTAGGTTTGTAATGTTTGGCAGTGGTTATATGCCGTCTCTTTTGGGTAAACCACTTTCCGAAAGAGGTTTTGGGTACGGAATAGGTAAATGCGTCTTCATGAAAACAGAGTGAGGTATTATCCTTGGAGGCTGCCTCATTCACAAATAGATCGTCATCACCCGATGGAATATCCATATGCGACATGAACCCGCGATTGTCATAGAACAGTTTGCTCGTGTAAGCCAAATTACGTCCAACACCCATATAGGGCATTCCGGCTTTGGCATATGAGAAATACTGAATCGCGGTCATGAGGGTTTCGAAACGTATGAAACGATTTAATAATCCCTTTTTCTTTTCGTAGGCCCCGTAACCTAGCACCAATTCGGTTTCCTCAGATAGTTCATGGGTCATCAAAGAAAGCCATTGCTCGCTGGCAGGTTTGCAATCGGCATCGGTGAGGAGCATTCTCTTGTTTACGGCCCTTTTTATTCCCAGGGTAAGGGAGTATTTCTTATTGGACCAAAATGCTTCGTTGTTCTCAATATTAACGGTATGCACCCTAGGGTCTTTTTTAGCAAAGGACTCTACGATTTCTTGGGTTTCGTCGGTAGAGGCATCATTAATGAGTATGATCTCAAAATTGGGATAGTCCTGAGCCAACCAAAGTGGGACATTCTTTTTTAGGTTGTCTGCCTCATTTTTGGCACAGATAATTATGGAAACAGGGAATGACCCCTTTTTCTCTGGTGCCTTGGGGGATAAAAAGGTGAATTTGGAAAAAAGTAGAAAATAAGCCGTGTTAATGAGCACGACTGCAATAAATAACCACAGTAGCAGCATATTGGTTGGCTACGATTTAGTTGTGTTCTTTTTCAGTACATGTGGAAAATTGATCCGGGGTCTTTCCACAAAAACTGCAATTCTCGCCATTTTCGTTTAAAAAAGGGCTTTGGCTTGCGCAAGTGCCGGCAAATTTACCGTCTTTCTTAGCCCAAATTTTTATTGCGATCCCTGCAAATGCCAACAACAAAAGAACAAGAGTGATAAGTAGGATTCCCATAAAAAGCAATTAGGCTACAAAAATACAATCTTTCTTACGGAAATGGTAAGAATTTAGCTATTTTTAGCCTCAAAATAATACCACTCCATTATGAATTTATTCCGATTGGCCCTTTGTTTATTGTGTGTTGGCGCAATGTCGATTTCTTGCAAATCAGATAACAAAAAAGAAGAAAACCCCTCAGAGATCAATGCACCTGCAGAGGAGTCGCAAGTGGCCATAAAGGATGATCTTAATAAGGATAACCTTTTGGTTAAGACCATGTCTACCCCAGAAGCGAAAACCTTTACAAGCGCTTTAGTTACCACTGGTATCACCGATTTGTTGAACGAAAGTGGTCCCTATACTGTTTTCGCTCCTTCGGCTAATGCATTCAAGGCACTTTCAAAGAGTGAGCTCGCATATTATCTTAATCCTGAAAATAAGGAAGCATTCGCTCAACTCATAAAAAACCATATAGTGGAAGTCGATTTGGGTTCTTCAGATTTGCTTCAGGCAGTTCGAAATGACAAAAACTATGAGCTAACCTCATTGGGTGGAGCCAAACTAAAGGTTTCGATGAAAGATGGGAATTTGTTCCTAACCGATGAAAAAGGAAATCAAGCTGCCTTGGGCAAGACGGATATTCTTGCTACGAATGGCAAATTGCACATTATGGAGAGGGTGCTTAATGTAGCAGTTAAATAACGTTTACCTCGGGTTCTATATAGATCCCAAACTCCTCTTTTACCTTTTTTTGAATTTTTAAAGCCAGTTCCCATAGTTCGGATCCGGTGGCATTACCATGATTCACCAATACCAAAGCTTGGTTTTTATGAACCCCTGCATCTCCAAAGCGCTTTCCTTTAAAACCCGCTTTTTCAATAAGCCATCCCGCTGGAATTTTAA